>NZ_JBKFBI010000069.1:0-29698 GCF_053346095.1 Methylobacterium sp. A52T
GCCGCGGACCCCCGGCGCCCCCACACACGGGACCAGCAGTCCGCGGGGGGCGCCCCCCGCCGGGAACGCGATCGCGAAGATCAGGGCGGCGCGCGCGAAGCCGGGCGCGACGACGAGCGCCGCGATCTTGGCGGCGCTGTGCAGCAGCAGGTTGTGGACAAGGTAGAAGGAATAGCTGGCATTGCCCTGCGACAGCAGCCAGCGCGACTTCAGGGCGATGCCGCCCCGCTCCAGCAGCAGCATCGCACCGACGATCAGGACGGCGGCGGCCCCCCAGATCAGCGGCCGCGCGAACCCGGACAGCTCGGGGCTGACGCCGAGCGCGTCGGTCACGATCTGGCCGCCGAGGATGAGCAGAAGAGCCGCCGCGACGGCCGCGCACGCCACGCGCCGGACCGGGAAGCCCGCGGACGGCTTCCGAAGCCGCCGGTAGGCGTATCCCAGCCCGATGCCGGCGGCGAACTCGATCAGGATCGGCTTCGTGTAGTACGCCCAGTAGAGTTTCGACGCGGGCAGCAACCCGAGCAGGATCAGCGCCAGGAAGATCGCGGCCGCACCGAGCGCCCGGAAGGCGGGTTTCGGCACCATGAGCAGCCCCGCGAAGACCACGTAGAAGAACATCTCGTAATTGAGTGTCCAGCCCACGGAGTTCAGCGGCTCGACGAAGCCGCCGCGAGAGAACGGCAGGAACAGCAGGGACTGGACGACGTAGTCCGGCCGGATCTCCACGATCCCGATGGGTTTCAGGCCCGTCAGCGCGATCAGCGCCAGGGCGAGCGTGACGAGCCAGTAGACCGGGACAACGCGCGACGCGCGGCGGAGCAGGAACTCGCCCGGGCTCTCGCGGCGTCCGCTCGTGCTCACGAACATGATGAACCCGGAGAGCACGAAGAACACGTCGACCCCGCTCGCGCCGAAGGCGAATAGATCCGGCCTCGGCAGCACGGGGCCGATGTAGAGGCCGAAATGCGTGAGGAAGACGAGGTACGAGGCGACGGCGCGCAGGATTTGAAGGTTGTAGATCATCGCGCGCCGGCTGATCGCTGGGCCCGCCCGGGTCGGGCGACGTCGCGCCCTTATGGCCGAGATGGCCCTGCCGCGTCACGACGAGTCCGGAAACGTCCTAAATGGCCCGCGTCTCGAATTTAAGATCAGGCGGGGCATCTACACGCATGAGTTGCTAAATCCGCGAAATCTCTGGACGGACGATCACGAAAGCAAGAGCTGGAAAGTGATCGTAAAGGTCGCTCCACCCAATGTAGGCCGCCGGCCCCGTCCGGGACCTGTTTGCATGGTGCGCAATCGTGTGTCTCCCGGTACGAGCCGCTATTTACTATTAATCAATAGATAATTTGACGCCGAGCCGATCCGTTCAATAGCGTCGCGATAACTGGAATAAGGAGTTCCGCCTTGAACATCGCTCAAGACATCCGTGAGATTCTCGGGGCGAACGAAGCCTTCGCCGGGAAGGCCGACCAGCTCTCCGAGGATGACAGCCTGTTCGATCTCGGGCTGGACTCGTTCGGTTCCGTACAGCTGATGCTGGGCCTCGAGGAGCGTTTCAGCATCGAGTTCCCGGACGAGCTCCTGAACCGCAAGTCGTTCTCGTCGATCCGCGCGATCCGCGAGGCCGTCTCCACCCTGATCCAGCAGGAAGCCGCATGAGCACGCTCGCCGCGCGGGCCGAGCGGGCCGCGGCGGTGGCGGCGCACCACGCTGACGCCGTCGACCGCGAAGGCCGCTTCCCCGCGGAGGCCGTGGCCGCGATGAGGGCAGAGCGGCTGCTCGGCCTCCAGATCCCGGGCCAGTTCGGCGGGGAGGGGGCGGGACTGACGCAGATCGCCGAGCTGTGCAGCACGCTCGGGCAGGCCTGCAGCGCGGCCGCGATGGTCTTCGCGATGCACCACATCAAGGTCTCCAGCCTCGTGACCCACGGCCTCGACAGCCCGTGGCATGGGCGCCTGATGGAGCGCATCGCGCGCGAGCAGCTGCTGGTCGCCTCCTCGACCACGGAGGCGGGCATCGGCGGGGACCTGCGCAACAGCCTCTGCGCCATTGAGACGACCGGCGAGGTCTTCGCCCTCGGCAAGGACGCGTCGGTGATCTCCTACGGCGCCCACGCCGACCTGATCCTCGCCACGGCCCGGCGCCATCCGGACGCCGCGACGTCCGATCAGGTCCTCGTCGCGCTGATGGCCAACCAGATCTCCCTCGCGCGCACGGGCGACTGGGACACGCTCGGGATGCGCGGGACCTGCAGCGACGGCTTCCGCCTGGAGGCGCGGAACGTCCCGGTCGAGCAGATCCTGCCGAAGCCCTTCGCGGAGATCGCTGCCCAGTCGATGCTGGCTTCCTCGCACCTCCTGTGGAGCAGCGTCTGGTACGGGATCGCGACCTACGCGGTCGACCGCGCCCGCGCCTTCGTGCAGGCCGAGGCGCGGCGCCGGCCCGGGCAGGTCCCACCGACCGCGACGCGCCTCGCCGAGGTCTCCAGCGCGCATCAGGCCATGCGCGGCACCATCGTGTCGGCCCTGCGCCGCTTCGAGGACGCGCACGGGGACGCCGACACGATCGGCTCGGTGGGCTTCTGCGTGATGCTCAACAACCTGAAGATCACCGTCTCCGACATGGCGGTCGACATCGTCCGGCGGGCACTCGCGATTGTCGGCCTCGCCGGCTACCGCAACGACACGCCCTTCAGCCTGGGGCGGCCGCTGCGCGACGTCCTCTCCGCGCCGCTGATGATTGGCAACGACCGCATCCTCGCCAACACCGCCAAGCTCCTGCTCGTGCAGAAGGGCAGCGGCCAGCTCATGAGTGCGTGATGGAATCGATCTCCTCTGCCCCCGGCGACGCGCTGCTCGAGGACGAGCCGGCCGGCGGTCCGACCTTCCTCGACCGCCTGTTCGATCACGGCCTGCTCGTCCGGACCGGCGTCGACGGCCTCTACGGCCGTAGCGGCGGCTTCGAGAGCGTCGTCGACGCCCTCGACCGGATGATCACGCGACTCGGGGCCGCCGAGGTGGCCGAAGTGCTGCGCTTCCCGCCGGCCATGAGCCGCCCGGCCTTCGAGCGCAGCGGCTACCTGAAAGGCTTCCCGAACCTCGCCGGCACCGTCCACAGCTTCTGCGGCGACGCGCGCGGCCACGCCGAGATCCTCGCCTGCCTCGAGGCCGGGACCGAGTGGACCGGGCAGCAGGAGGCCACCGACATCGTGCTGACGCCCGCGGCCTGTTACCCGGTCTACCCGGTCGCCGCCGCGCGGGGCGCGCTGCCGGCCGAGGGCCGGCTGTTCGACCTGCAATCCTACTGCTTCCGGCGCGAGCCCTCGCTCGAGCCGACCCGGATGCAGCTGTTCCGGATGCGCGAGTACGTGCGCATGGGCAGCCCCGAGCAGGTCCTGGCCTTCCGCGAAGCCTGGCTCGAGCGCGGCACGGCCATGATCCGCGCCCTCGGTCTCCCGCTCGCGATCGACGCGGCCAACGACCCGTTCTTCGGCCGCGCCGGCCGGATGCTCGCCAACAACCAGCGGGCGCAGGGGCTGAAGTTCGAATTGAACGTCCCGGTCAACAGCGTGGACAAGCCGACGGCCTGCCTCAGCTTCAACTATCACCAGGATCATTTCGGCAGCACCTGGGATCTGCGCCAGGCCGACGGCGAGGTCGCCCACACGGCCTGTGTCGGTTTCGGCCTGGAGCGGATCACCCTGGCGCTCCTGCGCCACCACGGGCTCGATCTCGCCGCGTGGCCGGCCGCCGTGCGCGCCGAGCTGTGGGGCTGAGGCGGTGACCGCCGCGCTTCGCCTGCCGGAGGGTCTCGGAGCCGCGGGACCCTACGTCCCGCACTCGCTCCACGATTCCGGCCGCGACTGGCCGGAGACGAACTGCTACGTCGACCTCTGGATCGAACTCCTGCACGGACGCGGCCTCGTGCCGGAGGCGATGCTCGGCTTCACCCTGCGGCAGGATTTCGAGGGCGACCAGTTCACCTTCTTCAAGCCGCCGACCGGCGATATCGAGCGCCTCTACGGCCTGGAGGTGCTGGAACTCGCGGTCTACGGCGGGCTCGAGAACCACGCCGTGATCCAGGCCGCGGCCGGCCGGCCGGTGCTGGTCGAGGTCGACGCGATCTACCTGCCGGACACCCAGGGGACCACCTACGGACGCGAGCACGGCAAGACCACGATCGGGATCCTGGCCCTCGATCCGGCCGCGCGGGAACTCGATTACCTGCACAATGCGGGTCGCTTCCGCCTCGCGGGAAAGGATTACGCCGGGATCTTCGGGCCAGCGACGCTGCCGCCCTACGCCGAGTTCGTGAAGACCGTCGCCCCGCCGCTCGGCCCGGCAGATCTGCCGGCGGTCGCGCGCGAACTGCTCGTCCGGCATCGCGCCCGGGCGCCTCGGCGCAACCCCGTCCTGGCGTTCCGCGACACCCTCGCGGCGACGGCCGCGGAGCTGGTCGTCCGGCCGCTCAGCGTGTTCCACGCCTACGCCTTCAACACGACGCGCCAGCTCGGCGGCAATTTCGAGATGCTCGCCAGCCATCTCACGTGGCTCGAGGCCCGGGAAGACGGCGGGTTCGCGCCAGCCGCCACTGCCGCCGCCGACCTGAGCCGCGAGGCCAAGGCCTTCCAGTTCCAGCTCGCCCGCGCGTTCCATCGCCGCTCGGCCGAGGGCCTGGCGCCGCGCCTGGACCGCCTCGCGGCGACCTACGACCGCGTCTTCGCGGATCTCGA
Organism: Methylobacterium sp. A52T; assembly: GCF_053346095.1. Lineage (NCBI taxonomy): Bacteria > Pseudomonadati > Pseudomonadota > Alphaproteobacteria > Hyphomicrobiales > Methylobacteriaceae > Methylobacterium > Methylobacterium sp. A52T. Next base: position 4,739 of record NZ_JBKFBI010000069.1, read on the forward strand.
CCGCGCGCTGGACCGCTGAGAGGCGTCATGGCCCGCATCCGCAGCGCCGACGACCGCGCGCCGGAGGTCCGGTTCGGGCCCTGGCGGCTCGCCGCGACGCCGCCGGGCACCTGCGCGGGCCCCGGCGATCTGGACGGGGTCACCGACTGGATCGCCGCCGAGGTTCCGGGCACCGCCGCCGCCGCCCTTCGAGCGGCCGGACGCTGGAGCGAGGCGGCGCCGGAGCCGATCCACGACCGCGACGTCTGGTATCGGACACGCATCACCGGTTCCGGGCGGGCCCGGCTGCGCTTCTCGGGCCTTGCCACCGTCGCCGAGGTCTGGCTCGACGGCGTCCCGGTCCTGTGCGCCCGCGCGATGTTCGAGGAGCACGTCGTCGACGTGGACCTCGGCGGCGCCTCCGAGCTCGTTCTCTGCTTCCGCGCGCTCCGGGCGGAGCTCGACCGCCCGGCCAAGCGCGGGCGCTGGCGGCCGCGGATGATCACGCCCGGGTCGCTGCGCCACGTGCGCACCAGCGTCCTCGGCTTCATGCCGGGCTGGTGCCCCGCGATCGACCTCGTCGGGCCCTATCGTCCGCTGACCGTCGAGCCGGTCCGCCCTCGCGCCAGCGCCGCGGACGTGCGTACGACCCTCGACCGCGACGTCGGCCGGCTGGCCGTGCGACTGCGGGTCGACGGTCCGGTCGGTACCGTCCTCCTCCGGTGCGGCGGCGGCGAAGCCACGCTCGCGGAGGTCGAGCCGGGCCTGTTCGCGGGCGCGCTGGCGCTGCCCGGCATCGCGCCCTGGTGGCCGCACACCCACGGCGCGCCGAACCTCCATCCGGTCGAGGTCCGCGTCGACGGGGCGCGGGTCGACCTGGGCCGCGTCGGCTTCCGGGCCCTGTCGCTCACGCGGCCGTTCGAGGCGGGGCTCGCGCTGGCCGTGAACGGCGTGCCGGTCTTCTGCCGGGGCGCCGTCTGGACGCCGCCGGACCTCGTCGGGCTAGGTTCGGACGGCACCCGCGCATTGCTCGAACTGGCGCGCGAGGCCGGCATGAACATACTGCGCGTGCCCGGGACGACGCTCTATCCGGCCCCGGACTTCTACGATCTCTGCGACGAGCTCGGCATCCTGGTCTGGCAGGACCTGATGCTCGCCAACTTCGACTACCCGCACGCCGAACCGGCCTTCGCGGCCGCGCTCGACCGCGAGCTGACCGGATTCCTCGACCGCACCCAGACCGCGCCCTCGCTCTGCGTCGTCTGCGGCGGCAGCGAGGTCTGGCAGCAGGCGGCGATGCTCGGGGCGCCGCGGGCCGTCTGGGCCGACGCCTACGGCGCGGAGACGCTGGCGGAGCGGGTGGCAGCGCCGCGGCCCGATCTCGTCGTCGTGCCGAACTCGCCCTCCGGCGGCGACCTGCCGTTCTCGCCGCGCGGGGGTTGCACGCACTATTTCGGCGTTGGCGCCTATCGACGGCCCCTGGAAGATGCCCGCCGGGCCGAGGTCGGCTTCGCCAGCGAGTGCCTCGCTTTCGCCAATCCGCCCGAACCCGGCTCGCCGGGCCCGACCGGACCGGCCGACCCGGTCTGGCAGGCCGGCATCCCGCGGGACCGCGGCGCCGACTGGGATTTTGAGACGGTGCGCGACCACTACGTCGGCGCGCTCTACGGCGTCGATCCGGCGACGCTGCGCGTCGAAGATCCGGACCGCTACCTCGAGCTCGGCCGCGCCGCGGTGGCCGAGGTCATGGAGGCGACCTTCGCCGAGTGGCGCCGGCCGCGCTCGCCGACGGCCGGCGGTCTCGTCCTGATGCTGCGCGACCTCGCGCCCGGCGCCGGCTGGGGGGTGATCGACTGGACGCGGCGCCCGAAATCGGCCTGGTACGCGCTGAGGCGCGCCTTCCGCCCGGTCCAGGTCCTCCTCACCGATGAGGGCCTCGACGGCCTCCACGTCCACGTCCTCAACGAGACGGCGACAGCCCGGGCGCTGACGCTGTCCCTGATCTTCTGCGATGTGGCGGGCCGCGTCGCGGCGCGCGCCGAGCGCGATCTCGTGGCCGGCCCGCGTGCGGCGCTCACGTTCACCTCCGCGACCCTTCTCGGGCGCTTCTTCGACGCCACCGACAGCTACCGGTTCGGGCCCCGGATCCACGATCTCGCCCACGCCCGGCTGACCGACGCCGACGGGCGCGTGATCGCCGAGAGCTTCCACGTCCCGGGCGCGGGGCCGCTCGACCGGTCGCCCGTCGGCCTCCGGGCCGAGGCGGTCGCGACCGAGGCGGGGCCGGGTCTGCGGATCAGCACCGAGCGCTTCGCCCGCGGCGTCCAGGTGCTGGCCCCGGGGGCGCGGCCGGCCGACAGCGGCTTCCACCTCGCCCCGGGCTCGAGCCGGATCATCACCTTCGCGGAGGCCGCCCGGCTCCCGCGCGGGCGCGTGCGGGCCATCAACAGCGGCGACATCGTGGATTTCGGTCATGACGGGTGAAGTCGGGTCCGAGGCCGCGGTGCCGGTGTCGGTGCCGGTGACCTTCGACGGGCTGTTCGGGTGGCTTCATCCGGCGGCCGGGACGCGGGGCGTCGTCCTCTGCGGCGCCTACGGCTTCGAGCAGATGGCCGCGCATCGGCCCTGGCGCTCCCTGGCCGAGGGCCTCGCCGCGGCGGGCTGCCCGACGCTGCGCTTCGACTATCCGGGCGAGGGCGACTCGGCCGATCCCGACGAGGCCCGGGTCGCTGGCTGCGTCGCTGCGGTGCGTGGGGCCATCGCGTACCTGCGCGCGGCGACCGGCGTCGCGGAGATCGTCGTCGTCGGCCTGCGGCTCGGCGCGACCTTCGCGGCTCTGGCCGGCGAGGCGGAGGCCGTCGACCGCCTCGTCCTGCTGGCGCCGGTCACGACCGGGCGCGCGTATCTGCGCGAGATGCGGCTGCGGGCGCAGACGATCGGACGCCTGCCGGACGGGTCCGCCCCGGCGCAGGCCCCGGACAGCCTCACCGTGGGCGGCTTCCGGATGGAGGCGGCGTTCCTCGCCGATCTCGCCGACCTGAACCTCGCGGGGCTCGCGCGGGCGCCGGCCCGCCACGCGCTGCTCCTCGCACCCGAGACCAAGGCGCTGGCCGCGCGCCTCGGCGCTCTCGGCTGCGACGTGGCGACGGGAGCGTTCCCGGGTCTCGCGGCGCTCGTCGCCGATCCGATCTTCTCGGATGTCCCGACCGCGGATTTCGCCCGCGTCATCGGCTTCGCGACCGACGGCATGGCGGCCGCCGGGCCGCGACCCGGCGGCATCGCCACCGACGCGCGCCGGAACGGGCTGACCGGACCGGGCTGGGCGGAGACGCCGGTCCGCTTCGGGCGCGGCCTGATCGGCATCCGCTGCCGGCCCGACCGGGCGGAGGGCGCGGCGCCGACGATCCTGTTCGTCTCGACGGGCATGAGCGTGCATTCCGGATGGGGGCGCCAGACCACGGATCTCGCCCGGCGCCTCGCCGCGGAGGGGATCGCGTCGGTCCGGTTCGACCTGCGCGGCATCGGCGACAGCGACGACCGGCCGGACGGCCGCAAGCCCCTCTTCGCCGCGGACGGCTTCGCCGACGTCACGGCGGCGGTCGACCTGATCGCCGGCGCGGGCGGCCCGATCCTGCTGGTCGGCGGGTGCAGCGGCGCCTACGCGGCCTTTCACGCGCTCTGCCGGGACCGCCGGATCGATGGCGCGCTCCTGCTCAACCTCTACTGCTTCGACTGGGACCCGGATCAGGACCTCGACCAGGTCATCCGGCAGACCTTCGGGAGCGCGTCCACCTACGCGGCCCTGCTCAAGCGGGGCGCGACCTGGCGCCGGCTGATACGCGGCGAGATCCGGATCGCCGCGATCGCCTCGGTCCTCGCCCGGCGCGGCATCGAGGCCGGGATCCGCCGGCTCCGCCGGGCTCTCCGCCCCGGTCCGCTCGGGGGCTCGCCCGCCCGGCGGGTCGCGGCCCTCCGTCGGCGGGACGCGGAGATCCGCCTGCTCTACAGCGCGGGCGATCCGGGCCTCGCGGCCGTCCGCCGCCATCTGGGACGCTCGCCCGGATCGGCCGACCGCCGTGTCGGAGCGCCCGTGACGGTGGTGCCGGGCGTGGACCATAATTTCGGCTCCCGCGCGGCCCAGGCCCGGGTCGCCGAGGCGCTGCATGACCTCCTGCGCGCCGTCCGCCGCGCCCACGCGACGCGCACCGTCGCGGCGAAGGCCGCCGCGCCGGGAAGCGGTCTCACCCTGGCGGGCCGGACGTGACCCGTCTCACGCGCCGGTCGGCCCTTGCCCTGGCAGCGGGCGCCCTCGCGGCCGGTCGGGCCGCCGCGGCCGAGCCGCTGCACCGCTGCGAGGCGCTGATCGACTCGATCGGCGTCAACGTGCATCTCGGCCATCGCGGCACCCCCTACGTCGACCGCTTCGCCGCCTGCGCCGAGGCGCTCGACGAACTCGGGATCCGGCACCTGCGCGACGACATCGTGCTCTTCGGCGACGAGCCGGCCGGGCAGTTCGAGCGCATCGCCGATCTGGCCGACCGGGGCTACCGCTTCAGCCTTATCTTCTACGACGGGCTCACGCCGGGGCCGCGGGTGCCGCCGGAGCGCTTCGCCGAGATCGCCGGCTGGGCCGGCGACGGGCTCATCGTGGCGGAGGGCGGCAACGAGCCGCCGGTCGCGGCGCGGCCGGCCCTCGCGCGGCTCTCGGCCGATCATCAGGCGGCCCTGTTCCGTGCGGTGCGGGCGGATGCTCGGGCCGATGCCGTCCGCGTGGCCGGACCGAGCTACATCCAGGGCAACGTCGCGGCGGCGCAGAACCTCGCGGCGATCGTCGACCTCGCCAACATCCACGCCTATCCCGGGGCCGAGCACCCGGAAACCGACGGCGGCGGCAGCCTCGCGCGCTTCGTCGCGGCCGCGCGCCCGGTCTTCGGCGACGCGCCGGTGATCGCGACCGAGAACGGCTACCACACGGCGCTCGCCACCGGCAGCGCCCACCTGCCGATCTCGCCGGGCCTGCGCGCCCGCTACCTCCCGCGGATGCTGCTCTGGAGCTACCTCCAGGGCGTGCGGCGGACCTACCTGTACGAGCTGATCTCCAGCTTCGATCGCGGCGACGCGGATCCCGAGAGCCGCTTCGGCCTTCTCGCCCACGACGGTCGCCCAACGCCCGCCTTCGCGGCGGTGCGCAATCTCGTCCGGCTGTTCGGAGCCTTAACCGGGGAAATCGCCGCCGTTCCGGCCGACCGCGACGTCACGCTCGGCAGCCCCGTTCCCGATCTCGTCACCGCGCGGTTCGCGCGGCGGGATGGGGCGACCCTCGTCCCGATCTGGCTCGGCCTCGACGGCTGGGACCGGCGCAGCCGGGCCGCCCGGCCGGACCTGCCGGCGCGGACCGCCGAGCTCCGCCTGTCGCGGCAGCCCCGACGGGTGAGGCTCCACCGCTTCGACGACGACGGCGCGGTGAGCGTGGTGGATCTTCCCGCGGACAGGCGGGTGCCGGTCCCGGTGACGGACCGCCTCGGCGTCGTCGAGCTCACCTAGGCCGGCCGCCGACGCGGTCCGTTCCGAATCGCGCCCGAACGCCGACCCTCGCGGAGGCCTGATCCATGCTGAGCTACCTGGGTGACACGATCGTCGGCCTGACGCTCGCGGTCCTGAACGCGCTCGCGCCGCTCGAAGTCCACGTGGACAAGGGCGTCCCCTATGCCGACGGGAGCGCGCACCGGGCCGACATCTACCGGCCGGCCGCCGGGAAGCCGCGTCCGGTCGCCGTGTTCCTGTACGGCGGCGGGTGGCGGACCGGATCGAAGGACGAGGTTGCCTACGTGGGCGCGGCCTTCGCGAGGCGGGGCGTCGTCGCGGTCATCCCCGAGTACCGCCACGTCCCGGCGGCGAGCCTCCAGGACATCCTCGCGGACAACGCCGCCGCCGTCGCCTGGACCCTCGCGCACGCGGCCGAGTACGGCGGCGATCCCGCCCGCGTCACCGTCGTGGGGCATTCCTCGGGGGCCTGGGCCGCCGCGATGCTGGGCCTCGACGCGACATGGCTTCAGCGGGCCGGCTCCAGTCCCGCCAAGCTCGCCGGGATCGTCGGGCTGGCCGGGCCCTACGCGACGTCGGCGCTGACCGATCCGCTGGACCGCCAGGTGTTCGCGGGCAGCGATCCGGCCCTGCAGCCGATCAACCACGCGGCGGATTCCCATCCGGCGATGCTGCTGGCCACCGGCGCGGCGGATCTCGACGTCAACCCCGCCGGAACCCTGGCTCTCGACCGGGAGCTGCGCGGCTTCGACGGCAGGGAGACGATGAAGGTCTACCCGGGTCTCGGGCACGGCCAGATCGTCCACGCGATGAGCTTCCCGTTCAGTCTCCGGTACTCGGTCGCGGACGACGTCGCGCGTTTCGTCAAGGGCGCCCGTGCCGGCCCGTGAGGCCGAGCGCGCGAGGGCAGGGACCGGCGCGGCGCGCCGATCCCTGCGTCCCCGTTCGACGGGCCGCGGTTCTCAGTGATAGCCCGGCGCGCCCGCCGCGACCTTGCCGCGGAACAGCCAGTAGACGTAGCCAGTGTAAGCCAGGATCATCGGGACCAGGATTATCGCGCCGGCCAGCAGAAACGCCTGGCTGCTCGGGTGGGTCGCCGCGTCCCAGATCGTGATCACCGGCGGGACGATCATCGGCCACAGGCTGATCCCGAGCCCGACATACGACATGAGGAACAGGCCCAGGGCGCAGAGGAACGGCGTCACTTCGGCCCGCCGATCGAGCGCGACGAAGAAGCGCCACGCCAGCAGCGCGACCAGGGCCGGTACCGGCGCGGCCAGCGCGAGATTCGGCCAGGACAGCCACCGCGCGCGGAACGCGTCGCTGAGGATCGGCATCGCCGCCGAGACGACGACGATGGCCGCCAGCGTGACGAGGCCGAGCCGGCGCGCGAGCCGGTAGGCCCGGAGCTGGAGCTCGCCCTCCGTCTTCCAGATCAGCCAGCAGGCGCCGAGCAGACCGTAGCCGGCGACCAGCGCGGCCCCGGTCAGCACCGAGAACGGCGTCAGCCAGTCCCACCAGCCTCCGGCGTAGGCGCGGCCCTCGACCCGGATGCCCTGGACCAGGGCCCCGAGGCAGATGCCCTGGCAGAAGGTCGCCACGTAGCTGCCCCACGAGAAGGACCGGTCCCAGGTCCGCTGGCTCGTGGGCGAGGCCGCGCGGAACCGCATCTCGAAGGCGACGCCGCGGAAGACCAGCGCGAGGAGCATCAGGATCAGCGGCATGTAGAGCGCCGGCAGGATCGTGGCGTAGGCCAGCGGGAACACCGCGAACAGCCCGCCGCCGCCGAGGATGAGCCAGGTCTCGTTCCCGTCCCAGACCGGCGCCACGGTGTTGACCATGACGTCCCGGTCCGCCTTGCCGCGCACCGCCGGGAACAGGATGCCGACCCCGAGGTCGAAGCCGTCCATCACCACGTAGAGGAAGACCGCCGTGGCGATGAGGAGCGCCCAGATGAGCGTGAGATCGAGGGGCATCGGGGCTACTCCGCGGGCTGCGCGAGGGGGCGGCCGGCACCCGGATTACCGGCGACGAGGGCGGGGGCGGGCGTGATGCCGGCGGTGCGGATCGGCTGTCCGGGTGGCGGGCCGGGCTCGTGGGCGTGCGGCGCCTGATTGAACAGGTGCAGCAGGTACCAGATGCCCGCGCCGAACACCGCGAGGTAGACCGCCGCGAAGGCCGCCAGCGAGGCGGCGACGGCCGGGGCCGCCACCGGTGACACGCTGTCGACGGTGCGCAGCACGCCGTAGACGGTGAAGGGCTGACGGCCCGCCTCGGTCACCGTCCAGCCGGCCGTGACGGCGATCAGGCCGGACGGTCCCATGCCAACCGCGAAGCGGTGCAGCCAGGGCGTGTCGTAGAGCCGCCCGCGGTGGCGCAGCCACAGCGCGGCGAGACCGAGGGCGATCATCAGCAGGCCGAGGCCGACCATGATCCGGAACGACCAGAACACCAGGGGGAGGTTGGTCGGCCAGAGGTCGCGCGGCATGTCGTCGAGCCCGCGAACCTCGCCGTCGAGATCGTGGGTCAGGTAGAGGCTGGCGAGGCCGGGAATGCCGATCCGGCCCCGCACCGTGCCCGCCTCCGCGTCCGGCCACCCGAACAGGATCGCGGGGGCCCGGCGCTCCGTCCGGAAATGACCCTCCATGGCGGCGACCTTGGCGGGCTGGTGCGCGTAGGAATTGCCGCCGTGCAGGTCGCCGATCACCAGCTGGGCCGGGGCCACCGCGGCGGCCATCCACATGGCCATCGAGAACATCAGCCGGGCCCGGGGGTTCGTCCGGTCCCGCAGCAGGTGCCACGCGCCCACGGCGCCGACGATCATCGCGGTGGTGAGGTAGGCGCCGGTGACCGTGTGGGCGAAGCGGTAGGGGAAGGACGGGTTGAAGACGATCGCCCACCAGTCGGCCGGGTCGAAGCGGCCGTCCGGCCCGATGACGTGGCCGGTGGGCGTCTGCATCCAGGAATTGGCCGACAGGATCCAGAACGCGGAGGTCAGGGTGCCGACGGCGACGAGGCAGGTCGCCAGGAAGTGGAGCCCCTTTCCGACCCGCTCCAGGCCGAACAGCATGACGCCGAGGAAGCCCGCCTCCAGGAAGAAGGCCGTGAGCACCTCGTAGCCGAGAAGCGGCCCGAGCACCGGCGCGGTCCGGTCGGCGAAGACCGACCAGTTCGTGCCGAACTGGTAGCTCATGACCAGCCCGGACACGACGCCCATCGCGAAGGCGACCGCGAAGATGCGGAGCCAGTAGCGGTAGGTGTCCAGATAGACGGCCCTCCCGGTGCGCAGCCAGAAGCCTTCGAGCACGGCGAGGTAGCTCGCGAGCCCGATGGTGAAGGCCGGGAACAGGAAGTGCCAGACGACGGTGAGCGCGAATTGGGCTCGCGCGAGATTGACTGCACTCGGCAGTTCGAGGGCGGACATCGCGGTCTCCAGGGGACGAACGCGGCAGCTCTGCCGTGGCCCGGATCGCGACGCGTTGATTCAGCTCAAGGCCGGCGCCGTGGATCTGAGGGCGTCGGCGCGATGGCGCTGGATCGACGCCCACACCCGCGCCACCCGTGACATCCTGCAGGCAAGCACCTCTGCCGCCTCATGGCGCACTGATGGGCCGAACCGGCGCCGGGACGAATGAGGCTCGCCCGCCGGCGCGGTCTAGCGCGAGAAGTGCGTGGTCGACATGCGGTCCGTGATCAGCTCGGACGCGACCCAGTCGCAGGGCGGAACCGGCTCGCGACGGATCAGCGCCAGGGCGTCGTCGACCGCGCGCCGGCCCTGGACGCCCGCGTCCTGGAAGATCGTCACAGCGAGGCGCAGGTCCTGCATCGCCTGCATGCCCTCGGCGGTGGCATCCACCCCGCCGATGCGGATCCGGCCCGCCGGAATCCCGGCAGCCTCGACCGCCTCGGCGGCGCCGAGCGCCATCTCGTCGCTGGTCGCGGCGATCGCGTCGATGCCGATGCCTCGGGCAAGCCACCCGGCGACGGTGGCCCGCGCCGTCGCGCGGCTGGCATCCGTCGTGGCCTCCGCGACGAGGCGGAGACCCGGGCTCTCCGCCAGCACCTCCCTGGCGCCCCTGCTGCGGAGCCCCGAGACGGGATCGGTGGCGCTACCCGCGAGGATCGCGACGCGCCCGGCCTCACCCGACATCTGGGCGAGCTTGCGCATCTGCAGCCGCCCGGCGACGAGATCGCTCGGCACGACCTGGGTGACGCGTCCGGCAAACCAATCGGTCCGTGCGCCGTGCCCGATGAGGACCAGCGGCACGTCGGCCTCCAGGGCCAGCCGGGTGATCTCCTCGCGCGCCGCGGAGTCGACCGGCACGACCACGAGGGCGTCGGTCTTCTCGGCGATCAGCCGCCGCGCCTGCGCGATCTGCCCGTCGCTCGCACCGTCGGGCGCGTCGGCGAAGCGAGCCGCGACGCCCCGCGCGCGTGCCTGCTCGTCGAGGCCGTCTTGCAGGCGCCGGGCGACGCCCGCCGGTGTCAGGAACGCGATGGTGGTTGCCGAGGCTGGCAGCGCCCATGCCGCGAGGGCGAGGACGAGGGATCCCCTCCGGAGCGACCCGCCGACGGAGCGGCCGCGTACCCAATCGGTCCAGTTCATGGGGCCTGTTCCGTCCCGCTCGCAGCGTGCCCCGCCTCACGCCGCACGGAGGCTCTCCAATAGGCCCGCGAGCGCCTCGCCGAGACGGGCGGCGTCCTGGGTCAGGCTGTCGGCCGCGGTCAGCACGGCCGTCGTCGTCGGCTCGGCCGCCTCGGTAATCTCGGCGACGCCCGCGCCCTCCGCGTCGAAGCGCTCGGTGCCGTCGGTCGCCTCCGCGATGGCCGTCACGATCTCCCGCGCGGTCGCACCCTGCCGCTCCACGGAATCGACGATGGCGTTCGCCGCGCGGCTCACGTCCTCGACCCGCGCCGTGATGCCCGCGATCGCCGACACCGCCGCGTCGGTCGAGCCCCGGATCTCGGAGACGTGCTGGCCGATGATCTCGGTGGCCTCCCTGGTCTGCGCGGCCAGGGCCTTCACTTCGGAAGCGACCACCGCGAAGCCGCGGCCCGCGTCGCCGGCCCGGGCGGCCTCGATCGTGGCGTTGAGGGCCAGCAGGTTCGTCTGTGCGGCGATCTTGGCAATCATGCGGACCGCGTCGCCGATGCGGTCGACGGCGCTGCTCAGCGCCTGAACTCGGGCGGTTGTCCGGGCCGCGTCCGCTGCGGCGCTTCCGGCAAGGGTCGCGGTGGCCTCGGCCTGCGCCCCGACCTCTGCGACCGCCGCGCCGAACGTCTCGGCAGACACGGCGCACTGCCGGACCTTCGATCGCGTCTGCGCGAGCGCGGCGCCCATCGTGGTCGATCGAAGCGCCCGATCGCGGATCGCCCGGCCCACGTCGTCCGCGGTGACGCGCAGCGCCGCGGCGGTCGAAGACACGCCCTCGACGATGCCGCCGATCCTAGTTTCGACCCGCTCGGTCGCGTGTTCGATCACGGTGCGGCGATGCTCGCTCTGAGCGCGCGACCGATCGGCCTCCGCGTCGCGCTGCACGGCCTGCCGCAGCGTTTCCTGAACAGCTCTCGTCGCGGCCGCCATGACTGCGAGTTCGGTGCAGCCCGTTGCCGCCGGGACCGCGACCGTGAGATCGTGGTCGGCCAGTCGCTGCATGGCCGAGGCCAGCGCTGTCATCGGCTGCGCGACGCCGCGCAGGATGGCCTGCACCAGGACCAGGGCAGCCAGCGCAGCGGCGGACAAGCCGGCCACGAGGCTCGGGCGGAGCGTCGAGCCGGCGGCGTCGACAGCTCCGAGTTGCTCGACGACCGCGGCGTCGCGGTCGGTCAGCAGCGCGTCGATATCCCGTGCGACAGCTGCCGCGTCGGCCTGAAGCGCCGTCGTCCGCACCCTGTCGGCGAGATCGCGTTCCCCAGCCCTGTCAAGGGCGGCCGCCTCCGCCTCCACGGCGAGGAAATGCTGCCAGGCGTCCCACAGACCTCGAGCGCGCTCCCGCTCGTCCGCAGTCCTGACGGTCGGCACATAGGTGTTCCAGGCCTTGAGGAATGCCTCGTGCGCCTCGGTTGTCCGGTTGATGTCCTCCCGAGGGCCGGCCTCGGACGATACGGCGCGCGCGGGCCGTTCCACCGCACGGAGCTCCTGCGTCCGCTGATTCATGGTGCCGAGAGCCCGGACAGCCCCGATCTCCTGAGCCAGGGTTCGGGTGGCAGCGTCGATCGCGCCGACCTGCAATAGCAGAACGTAGACAATTCCAAAAGTGAGCGAGATCATCGACCCTGCGAAGACGATCAAGATCGTTCTGAAGCGCCAATTGCAGCGATAGATTGTTCGAATAATGAGTGGAACCACAATCCCGACCCTAGGAAGGATCACCATGGTGCATCTAGTTTACGTACCGGTAAAAATCAATTGCCTTCAATGAGCCAACAAATGCGCTAGATATTTTATAATTTTTCTTCAACTACAAGGAGTCGAGATCACATATTTAAATTGACAAAATTATAATCTACTCAATCAAACAAAAAAAGACCAATACAGGAATGGCGAGTGAGATGGCGATGCAATATTGCAGGGCAAGCTGCTACGCGTCTTATTTTGTCGCTCCCGGAGAGTCGCGCGGCCGCGCTCGTCAGTGAGCATCAGGACCAGCTCGATACAGGCCGAAGCGCGGGCCACGGCGTGCCTCCGGGCGGGCCGCTCGGAGGACGTATCGCGGCCGAGACGATCGCCGAGCGACGCGGCGACAGGGCCCCGGTCAGAGCGGCTTGGCCTGCTGTGCCCGCATCCACAGCAGGCCGGCGATGCCCATCCAGGGACAGACGAAGACGATGAAGGCGACCAGCCCCATGACGACCTCCCGACAGCGTGCGGCGGACCTCAGGAAACGCTCGTGGTTTTTGCCGGATCCCTCTCATCGGACATAACCCGGGCTTGGCGCGCCATGGCGATCAGCTCGGAGGCCGTGAGACCGCGCGGCGGCGGCGGTTCAGGCAGGTCGGCCAGTCCCGGCGACCGCGGTGCCGGCGGAAGGGCAGCCGCGCGCCCGGGCCAGAGCCGCTTCAGCCGTCCTGCCTTCCGCAAGCTTTGTCCCGCCACGCATCCGTCTCCCGCACATCGAGTGCGGCCACGGGTAGGCGACGGCGGCAGGAATGGTTAGCCGAACCGAAACAAGGGTCGGACTCCGGCCCGGCGTGGGGCGTATGCGAGGCCCCCTGGGCGGGCGCGTCCGCCGCCCTACCGCTGGCGTTTTCCGGGTCGCCGGCGGATGGTGCAGGTCGAACCGGGTTCGACGGCGACGCTCGAAGCCTGCCGAAACCGCCATCCGGCATTCGGCCGGCTCGGGATGATCGGGAACGTCGACGCGGCCGGATTGTCGCTCGGGGTGATAAGGCCGAAGCTTTCCGTTCGGCTCGGAGGTGCCTCGTCGAAGATCGGCCTCCGGTCAGATCGTAGCCTCGGACCGGGATGAATGGTCGCGGGGACGGGCTGACAGCATCTCGGAGTTCGATGATCGCTCCGCGGTGGGGCGTGCTCAGGTCAGACGGGCGCGAACCGGCACTTCCCGCCCGGTTCAGCGAAAATCTCCGGTCTGTGATGCTGGCGCAGGTCCGCGATACGTTATGTGAGCTGAACGGAACCTCCCGGCTTTCGGCGCTGAGAGAGCGAACATGGCAGAGCCACAAGCAATGGCCGCGCGCGTCGCGCAGCTCGAAGCGGACAACGCCCGTCTCCGCCGCCTCCTGGACGAGTCCGGCACACCGGACGGTCTGCGTCACGGCTTGCGCGACACGTTGGCGATGCTGCGGGCGGTCCTGCGTCTCTCGGCCGAGACCGCCGAGACCGTCGACGGCTACGCGACGCATCTCGAAGGTCGGCTGGACGCCATCGCGCGCGTGCGGGTCGCGGCCGACACGTTCGGCGAGGTCAGCCTGCACACGCTCATCTCCGACGAGCTGATGATCCACCTGATCCGCGAAGGCGAGCAGGCGACGCTGGCAGGGCCGACCGTGCGCCTCCGGCCGAAGGCCGCGCAGCTGATGGCCCTCGCGGTCCACGAACTCTGCAGCAACGCGATCGAGCACGGCACCTTCGGTCTCTCGAAGGGGGGTGTCGACGTCACCTGGGTCGTCGCCGGCGCCGAAGTCAGCGCGCCCGGCGACCTGACGCTCGTCTGGAAGGAATCGGGCGGTGCGGGCGTCGCGCAGCCGAGCCGGCGCGGCTTCGGCATGCAGGTGCTCACCGAGATGCTGAGCTACGAGCTGCGGGCGACCGTCGCGCTCGCCTTCGAGCCCGACGGCCTGCGCTGCACGGTCGGCTGCCCGCTGATCCCGCGGATCGGGCGCTTGGTCGAGGACGAGCGCGCGGACGAGGGCGGCGATCCGGGCTGACCCGGCGGCGTCCGCCCGGATCGCCTCAGCCGAAAGCCCGCGCGGTCTCCCGGACCTGCCGCGTCGCGCGGTCGGCACGGCCGCTCGCCTGCGCGATCGTGGTCATCCCGCCGGAGATCGCGGAGACGTCCTGTGCGGCGGTCTGCATGGTGCCCGACATCTCGCGCATCACCGCGGATTGCTCCTCCACGGCCGCCGCGATGGTCGACGAGGCAGCGTCCAGGGTCCGGATCGTGCCCTGGATCGTGTCGATGGCGTCGACGGCCTCCCGGGTCGCCGCCTGCGTCGAGGCGATCTGCTGGCGGATTTGTTCCGTCGCGCGCCCCGTCTGCGCGGCCAGGGTCTTCACCTCCGACGCCACCACCGCGAAGCCGCGGCCGGCCTCGCCGGCACGGGCCGCCTCGATGGTGGCGTTCAGTGCGAGCAGGTTGGTCTGCGCGGCGATGCCGGAGATGAGGCTCAGCACCGCGCCGATCTGCGCGGCCTGGTCGCTGAGGCCGGTCACGATCCGGCCGGTGCGCTGCGCCTGCTCCACGGCCTGCCCGGCCATCTCGGCGGCGTGGCTCACCTGCTGGCTGATCTCGTCCACCGAGGCCGACAGCTGCTCCGCGCCGGTAGCCACCGAGCGGATGTCGCCGGACACGCGGTCCACGCGCGTGACCGCCGCGTCGGCCTGGCGGGTCACATCCGCCACGGCGTCGGCGATGGCGTCCAGCTCGGCGCCGATGGCGCGCTGCGCCGCGGCGCGCTGCTGCCGCTCGCGGACCTGGGCGGTGATGTCGGTGGCGAACTTGACGACCCGGACGGGCCGTCCATCCGCGTCCGTGATCGGATTGTAGGTCGCCTGGATCCAGACTTCCCGCCCGGCCTTGCCGGTGCGGCTGAACACGCCGGACTGATACTCCCCGCGCGCCAGGGCGGCCCAGAACATCCGGTAAGCCTCGCTGGCGCGCTCCGCCTCGCCGACGAACAGGCTGTGATGCCGCCCCACGATCTCGTCGAGCCGATAGCCGACCGCGTCGAGGAAATTGGCGTTCGCGGTGAGGATCGTCCCGTCGAGCGCGAAGGCGATCACCGCCTGCGAGCGGTGCAGCGCGCCGATCTGCCCTTCCAGATCGAGGGCGCGGAGCTTCTGGGCTGTGATGTCGGTGGCGAACTTGACGATCTTGACCGGTCTACCGCGCGCGTCGAGCACCGGGTTGTAGGAGGCCTGGATCCAGACCTCCCGCCCGCCCTTGGCGAGCCGCTTGTACTCGGCGCTCGCGAAGGTGCCGCGCCGCAGGTTGTCCCAGAACTGCCGATAGGCCTCGCTCTCCCGCTCGGCCGGCGGGACGAACAGGCTGTGATGCCGGCCGCGGATCTCCTCGAGCGCGTAGCCCATGGCTTCCAGGAAGTTCGGATTGGCGTCGAGGATCGTGCCGTCCAGCGCGAACTCGATGGTGGCGAGGGACCGGCTCAAGGCCGCGAGTTTGGCCGCGTGATCCCGCCCAGCCAGAACGTTCTCGAACATCGATTTCTCCGCATCCTGGGATGAAGGTGCGGCCGAAGCGCGCACCGGGCCGGCCGGATCAAGACTTTCTTGATCGAGATCAATTTTTGGTGTGCCGGGCGACGCCATAAATCTGTCGATGCCCGACTATAGCGAGGTGCTGGATAAGGTTATGCCGTTGCGCGGCCGTTAAAATGGTTCGCTTTGCTCAAGAAAATCGCGGCGAGCGGCTGACTGCGCAGTCCCGCTCCGTGAAAAGTTATGGGACAGCATAGATCAAGGGCGAGACTATCTTGCGTTGTGCGTCGCCCGCGTTCGCCCGCCGCTCGCTAGCCTGCGGTTGTATGATCGCATCGCTGCTCCACCGCCCGCCGATCGGCGCGGCGCGATGACGCGCGGGAATCTGGAAGGCGCGTCGCGGCGCGGATCGATCAGCCCGTCCGGCCGATGGTCGCCTCGATCCGGCCGTAGGGCTCGTCGGTCGGCAGGAAGACAGCGCCCGGGTTGTCGAGGCCGAACGGAGTCAGGTCGATCGGCAGGTAGTGCTTGTTGGGCATGACGAAGCCGATCTCGGACAGCTCCGGGACGGCGGCCAGGGCGGCCTCGCCCATCCGGTACATGCTGTCCTGGATCCCGCGGCTGTAGGTGGTGCCGAAGACGGTCAACAGCGTCGCGAGAATGCGGGCATTGGTGCCGGCGTAATCGTGCGGCGCCGAGGCCCAGGTCCAGGTCGCGTCCATGCTGGTCGCCGCGATGCGGTCGGTCGTGTCGGGCAGGGTCCGGTACTGGTCCGCCACGAACCCCGTCCAGCCCGATTGCGTGGTCTTCATGAAGGTGTAGCCGCGCAATCCGGAGCGCAGGGTCGACCCGGTCCGGTCGGCGGTAAGCCCTACGAAGCTGGCGCCGTTCCCGTCGCGGGTGAAGGTGTGGCCGTGGGGCGCGTCGGCGATCGCGTGGCGCAGCCAGCGCATCTCCTCCGCGTCGATCGTGACGGTCTCGACCTGCGGGTAGGTCTCGAGCAGCACCCGCGCGACCGCGGCGACGAATCCCTCGGCGTCGAGCCCGAGATGCCGCGCCGCCGTCACGTTGACGATGTTCCGGATGCTGTCGGTGGCGATGGAGGCGCGGTTGTCCCCCTCCGTCCAGGCCGCCTCGAAGCGCCCGGTCAGCATCACCGACAGCGTCAGCTCGCGCGGCGTGTGATGGTCGCCGTCGCGGGCGAGGCGCAGCACGCGAACCCGTTCCTTGCCGTACCGCGATGCCGTCAGGGCCATGGGGATCTCCGATCCGGACCGCCGCCGGCCATCTCACGCAAACCTGATTCATCCTAGGCCGACGCGCGTGGGGGCGCCAAGGTTCGAAGTTGTCGGCGCGGCTTGACCGGAGCCTGTTTAGAACCGGCATAGTGTCGGGCCGGGCCGAACCGGCCTCGGACCGTCGAGCGGGCGCATGGACCTCAACACGATCGAGACCGTCGTCCGGCCGCGGAGTCGGACCGAGCTTCCCGCCTGGGCGGACGGCGATGCCTGCCTGGGAGGCGGGACGTGGCTGTTCTCCGAGCCGCAGGTCGGGATGCGGCGCCTCGTCGACCTCGCGGCGCTCGGATGGCCACCGCACGCGGTCGACGCGGAGGGCCTGACCCTCGCGGCGACCTGCACCATCGCCCAGCTCGACCGGCTGGAACTGCCGCCGGTCTGGAACGCGGCGCCGCTGGTGGGCCAGTGCTGCCGCGCGCTGCTCGGCTCCTTCAAGATCTGGAACGTGGCCACGGTCGGCGGCAACGTCTGCCTGGCCCTCCCGGCCGGGCCGATGATCGCCCTCGCGACGGCCCTCGAGGCGACCTGCACGATCTGGTCCGCCGACGGGGCCGAGCGGGACCTCCCGATCCTCGACTTCGTCCTCGCGCCGCAGCGGAACGCCCTGGCGCCGGGGGAGATCCTGCGGAGCCTGTCGATGCCGGCCGCGGCGCTCGCGCGCCGCACGGCCTTCCGCCGCATCAGCCTCAGCCCGAACGGCCGCTCCGGTGCGCTGCTGATCGGGACGCGCGGCGCGGACGGCGCTTTCGCGCTCACGGTCACGGCCTCCGTCAAACGCCCGCTCCGCCTCGCCTTCGACGGTCTGCCGGATCCGGCCGCGCTGATGCGGGCGCTGGACGAGGCGATCCCGGACGCTCTGTACCACGACGATGTCCACGGGCGGCCCGACTGGCGCCGCCACATGACCCGACACTTCGCCGAGGAGATCCGCGGGTCGCTCGACGCGGCGCCGTCGCCGGGAGCCGCGTCATGAAGCTTACGATCAACGGTGCCGCGCACGAGGGCGCGCCGAGAGCCGGGCAGTGCCTCCGGACCTATCTCCGCGAGGCGGGCTGGTTCGGCGTGAAGAAGGGCTGCGACGCCGGCGATTGCGGCGCCTGCACGGTCCATCTCGACGGCGAGCCCGTGCACAGCTGCCTGGTGCCGGCCTTCCGCGCCGAGGGACGGAGCGTGACGACGATCGAGGGGCTGGCCGGTCCCTGCCGCGCCGACGCGGCCGAGCCGGCGGCGTTCCACCCGATGCAGGAAGCCTTCCTGGCGGCCCAGGGCTTCCAGTGCGGCTTCTGCACGCCCGGCATGATCATGACGGCGGCGAGCCTCGACCAGGGTCAGAAGCAGGATCTCGGCACCGCCCTCAAGGGCAATCTCTGCCGCTGCACCGGCTACCGCGCCGTGCGCGAGGCCATCGCGGGCAGCGCGCGCTCGGTCGAGAGGGGCGGCCTCGGCGATCCCGTGGGCCGCAACCTCGCGGCACCGGCCGCGCCGCTGGTGGTGTCCGGACGCGCCCGCTTCACGATGGACGCACCGCTCGGCGACGCGCTCCACCTCAAGGTGCTGCGCTCGCCCCACGCCCATGCCCGGATCGTCGCGATCGACGCGACGGCGGCCCGCGCCGTCCCGGGCGTCGTGGCCGTGCTGACCCACGCCGACGCGCCGACGCGCCGGTTCTCGACCGCCCGCCACGAGGATCCGCGGGACGACGCCTCCGACACGCGGGTCCTCGACCCGATCCTGCGGTTCGTCGGCCAGCGCGTCGCCGCCGTGGTGGCGGAGACGGAGGCGGCCGCCGAGGCCGGCTGCCGCGCCCTGCGGGTGACCTACGAGGTCCGCCCGGCGCTCCTCGATCCCGAGAGCGCCCTCGATCCCGACGCGCCCCGGGTCCACGATCCCCGTGACTGCCCGGGCGAGGACGCGCCGCCGCTCGAACAGCACCCCAACCTCGCCGGCGAGGTGCACGGCGCGGTCGGCGACGTGGCGGCGGGCCTCGCCGGGGCCGATTTCGTCTACGCCGGGACGTTCCGGTCGCAGCGCGTCCAGCACGCCGCCATGGAGACCCACGGCTGCATCGGCTGGCGCGCCGAGGACGGCCGCCTGACGCTGCGCACCAGCACCCAGGTGCCGTTCCTGACCCGGGACGCGCTGGCGGACCTGTTCGGCCTGGAAAAGGACGCGGTGCGCGTCGTCTGCGCGCGGGTCGGGGGCGGCTTCGGCGGCAAGCAGGAGATGCTGACCGAGGATCTCGTCGCCCTGGCGGTCCTGCACACCGGCCGGCCGGTGCGCTGGGACCTGACCCGCCGGGAGCAGTTCGTCGGGACGACGACGCGCCACCCGATGCGGGTGGACGTGAGGGTCGGCGCCCGCCGCGACGGCACCCTCACGGCGCTGAGCCTCGACGTCCTGTCCGATACCGGCGCCTACGGCAACCACGCGGGCGGCGTGATCCACCACGCCTGCCACGAGGTGCTGGCCGCCTATGTCTGCCCGAACAAGCAGGTGAGCGGCCGCGCCGTCTACACCCACACGGTGCCGGCGGGGGCCTTCCGCGGCTACGGGCTGAGCCAGACGATCTTCGCGCTGGAATCCGCCCTGGACGAGGTCGCCCGCGCACTCGGCATCGACCCGTTCGCCCTGCGTCGGCGCAACGCCGTCAAGCCGGGCGACGCCATGGTGTCGAACAGCCTGGAACCGCACGACGTGATCTTCGGCAGCTACGGGCTCGACCAGTGCCTCACCCTGGTCGAGGACGCGCTGCGGGCCGATCCCGGGCCCGAGCCCGAGCCCGGCTGGCGCGCCGGGACCGGCATGGCGATGGCGATGATCGACACGATCCCGCCGCGCGGTCACCACGCCGACGCGCGGGTCAGCCTGGACGCCGACGGGCACTTCACCGTGCGCGTCGGGACGGCCGAGTTCGGCAACGGCACCAGCACGGTGCATCGGCAGATCGCGGCCTCGGCGCTCGGCGCCGCGCCGGAGCGTGTCCGCATCGCGGGCGCGGACACGGATATCGTCGGGCACGACACCGGCGCCTATGGGAGCACCGGCACGGTGGTGGCGGGCCTGGCGACGCTGCGCGCCGCCGAGGCGCTCGCGCTCCGGATCCGCGCGCGGGCCGCCGAGATCGCGGGCGCGACCCCGGAATCCTGCCGCTTCGACGGGGAGCAGGTCCAGACGCCGGCCGGCCCGGTCACGCTGGCGGCGATCGGTCCCCTGGACGCGACCGGCCGGGCCGATGGCAGCCCGCGCTCGGTGGCGTTCAACGTCCACGCCTTCCGGGTGGCGGTCGACCCGGTGAGCGGCGCGGTGCGGATCCTGAGAAGCGTTCACGCCGCCGATGCCGGGCGGGTGATCAACCCGATGCAGTGCCGCGGTCAGGTCGAGGGCGGCATCGCGCAGGCGCTCGGCGCGGCGCTCTACGAGGACGTCCAGGTCGCCGCGGACGGGAGCCTCGTCACGCAGACGTTCCGCGACTACCACATCCCCGCCTGCGCCGACGTGCCCGAGACCGAGGTCCTGTTCGCCGACACGCACGACAGCGTCGGCCCGCTCGGCGCCAAGTCGATGAGCGAGTCGCCCTTCAACCCGGTGGCGGCGGCGCTCGGCAACGCCATCCGGGACGCGACCGGGGCCCGCCTGACCGCGACCCCCTTCGCGCCCGACAGGATCTACCGGGCCGTCGCGGCCGGCCGGGCGGGGCTCGCGTGATGGATCGCGCGCGGGACGCGGTGCCGGCGGCGAGGCCCGGCTTCCTGGAACGCACCTTCCGCCTCGCCGAGCACGGCACCAGCGTGCGCACGGAGGTGCTCGCGGGGCTGACCACCTTCCTGACGATGGCCTACATCGTCTTCATCAACCCGAGCATCCTGGGGGATGCCGGCATGCCGCGGGGCGCGGTTTTCGTGGCGACCTGCCTCGTGGCGGCGCTCGGCTCGATGATCATGGCGCTCTGGGCCAATTACCCGATCGCCCTGGCGCCCGGCATGGGACTCAACGCCTACTTCACCTACGTGGTGGTCCAGCAGCTCGGCTTCAGCTGGCAGGCCGCCCTCGGCGCGGTGTTCATCTCGGGCGTGTGCTTCCTGATCGTCACGCTGACAGGCCTGCGCGCGCTCATCGTCGAGGGGATCCCGCGCTCCATGCGGATCGCCATCACGGTCGGGATCGGCCTGTTCCTGGCGATCATCGCGCTCAAGAACGCCGGCCTCGTCGCGGCGAGCCCGGCGACCTTCGTCACCCTCGGCGACCTGCACAAGCCCGAGGCGATCCTGGCGGTGCTGGGCTTCCTGATGGTGGCGGTCTTGTCCGCCCGGAAGGTGCGGGCGGCGCTGCTGTCGAGCATCCTCACCGTCACGGCGCTGAGCTTCGTCTTCGCGGGCAACACCTTCCAGGGAATCGTCTCCCTGCCGCCCTCGATCGCCCCGACCCTGTTCGCCCTCGACATTTCGGGTGCCCTCTCGGCGGGCCTGCTCCACGTCATCCTGGTCCTGTTCCTGGTAGAGCTGTTCGACGCCACGGGCACGCTGATGGGCGTGGCGAGCCGGGCCGGGCTCCTGACCGACGGGAAGATGCGGCGCCTCGACCGGGCGCTGATGGCCGATTCCGTCTCGGTCTTCGCGGGCTCGCTCCTCGGCACGTCGAGCACGACGGCGTACCTGGAGAGCGCCTCCGGCGTCGAGGAGGGCGGCCGCACCGGGCTCACGGCCGCCACCGTGGCGGTGCTGTTCCTCGCCTGCCTGTTCTTCGCGCCCCTGGCGGGTGCGGTGCCCGCCTACGCCACGGCGCCGGCGCTGTTCTACGTCGCCTGCCTGATGCTGCGCGAGCTGGTCGAGCTCGACTGGGACGATATCACCGAGGTCGTGCCGGCCTGCGTCACGGCCCTGCTGATGCCGTTCACCTACTCGATCGCCACCGGCGTCTCCTGCGGGTTCATTACCTACGCGGCGCTGAAGCTCTGCGCGGGTCGCGCCCGGGAGGTGAAGCCGATCGTCTGGGTGATCGCCGCGGTCTTCCTGTTCAAGTTCGTCGAGACCGGCGGCGCGCACTGACGGCCGCGCGGCGCCCTTACCGGCCCGTCGCGGCCGCGTAGAGCGCCGCCGCGTCCCGCGCGCCGCGCATCGCCGCGGCGGCCCCGGGGTCGCGCAGGCGACGCGCCACGCAGGCCAGCGCGTTCAGCGTCTCGCCCTCGGCGGCGACCGGGAGCAGCAGCAGGGCGACGAGGTCCACCGGCCGGTCGTCGACCGCGTCGAAATCGATCGGGTCGCGGAGCCGGGCCAGGATCCCGTAGGGGCGCGCGATGCCTTCGAGCCGCGCGTGCGGCAGGGCGATGCCGTCGCCGACCCCGGTCGAGCCCAGGCTCTCGCGCCGGATCAGCGCGGGAAGGATCGCCTCCGGGGCGAGGCCGAGGGCGCCGGCGGCGCGGCGCGCCAGCTCCTCGAGCAGAGCGCCCTTGCCGGCGGCGCGCAGACCGACGAGCGCGTCGGAGGGCGCGAGGATCCGGTCCACACTCATCGCGCGGGATCGCGGGCGCTGGGAAACATCGGGTCGTCCTCGGGATCAGTGGGCGGTCGCGCCGCCGGCGGCGCGGGGAGGCGGGGCCGGCTCGTCGTCGGGCGCGCGCAGGCGGTAGCCGACACCGGTCTCGGTCAGCAAGATCCGCGGGCGCTCGGGATCCGCCTCCAGTTTCTGGCGGAGCTGGCGCACGTAGACCCGCAGGTATTGCGGATCGGAGGAGGACGGTACCGAGCGCATCAGCTGCGCGTGGGTGAGCACCTTGCCGGCATGCAGGACCAGGACGCGCAGGAAGTCGTACTCGCGCGGCGTCAGCTTCACCTCGGCCTCGTCGACCTTCACGATCCGGCGGACCAGATCGACCGACAGGTTGTCGACGCGGAAGATCGGCCGCTCACCGCGCGCGGCGAGCTGGTGGCGCATGGCGGCCCGCAGGCGCGCCAGCAGCTCCGCCATGCCGAACGGTTTGGTCACGTAGTCGTTGGCGCCGAGATCAAGCGCCTCGACCTTGCCGCTCTCGTCGTCGCGGCTCGACAGGACGACGACCGGGAGGTCGGGATGGCTCGATCGAACCGACCGCAGCAGGTCGTGGCCGCGCATGTCGGGCAGGCCGAGATCGAGGATCACGAGATCGACGCCCTCCCGGCCGAGCAGCCCCAGGGCCGTCCGCGCATCGGGGGCCTCAAGGATGGCGTAGCCCTGCGTGGCCAGGCCCATGCGGAGGAGCTTGCGGATCGGCGGCTCGTCGTCGACGACCAGGATCGTGGGGCTCATGCGGCGATGTCCCTGGGCGCACTCCGGGCCGGAACCGGCAGGCTGACGGTGAAGCAGGCGCCGCCGCGGTCGGGGCGGTTCTCGGCCGTGACGGTGCCGCCCATCGCCTCGACGAAGCCGCGGGAGATGGCGAGGCCCAGCCCGGTTCCGGCCCGGACCCGGTCGCCCTTCCGGACGCGGTAGAACTTGTCGAAGACCCGCTCGACATCCGCCTCGGGCAGGCCGTCTCCCTCGTCCAGCACGGTGATCCGGACCCGGTCGTCCGCGCGGCGCGCGCGCACCGTCACGGTCGAGCCCTCGGGCGCGTACTTGGCGGCGTTGTCGAGGAGGTTGACCAGGACCTGCTCGAACAGGACCGGGTCGAGCGCCAGCGGCGGCAGGTCGGCCTCGACCTCCACGGCGACGCGGTGGTCGGCGAGGATCTTCTGGGTGCGGCGCAGGGCGGTGTCGACCGTCTCGGCCACGTCCTGCGCGGAGAGGTTCGGCGCCACCGCGCCGGCCTCCAGCCGGGTCATGTCGAGGAGGTTCGCGATGAAGCGGTTGAGCCGCTCCGATTCCTCGATGATCGTCGCGAGCAATTCCGCCTTGGCTTCGGCGGGCAGCGCCGCCTCGAGGTCGCGCAGGGTGCTGGCCGCGCCCAGGACCGAGGCGAGCGGCGTGCGCAGGTCGTGGCTGATCGAGGTGAGCAGCGCCTGGCGCAGGCGGTCGGTCTCGGCCGCGCGCTCGGCCCGGTCGAGATCCTCCACGAGCCGGACCCGCTCGATGGCGAGGGCGCCCATGTCGGCCAGGGCGTCGAGGAGGCGGCGGCCCTCCGGCGACAGGATCGGCCCGGTGCCGTCGGAATCGAGGCCGATCACCCCGATCGTCCCGCGCCCGGTCCGCATCGGCAGGAACAGGCGCTTGGCGCCCGGCAGCGTGTCGGCGCCCCGGCCCGCGGGCCGGTCGTTGTCGAAGGCCCACTGCGCGGCCGCGAGGTCGGCCTCGTCCAGCATGTCCTCGGGCGGGTAGCCTGCCCGCACCGTGACGGCCTGGCCGTCGGGCAGCAGGAGGACCACGCGCACCTTCAGCATCGCGGCGACCTGGGCGCAGGTGGCCCAGAGCACGTCGTCGAGGGTGCCGCAGGCGGCGAGCTTCCGCGAGAAGCCGAACAGCCGCTCCGTGGCCCGCGCCCGGCCCTGGCTGACCACCGCGACGCGGCGGGCGCGGGAGGCGAGGTTCGAGACCAGGACGGCCACCAGGGTGAAGAGCAGGAAGGCCGCGACGTTGGTTGGATCGGCGATGGTGAGCGTGTAGACCGGCGGCAGGAAGAAGAAATTGTAGGCGAGTGAGGCCGCCACCACCGAGACGAGGGACGGCCCGAGGCCCCAGCGAACCGCCACCGCCACGACCGCGGTCAGCAGGAACAGGTCGGCGTTCTCCACGCCCGCGTAGGGTTCCGCGACGATGGCTGCGCCGAGGCCCGCGGCGATCGCCGCCAGCGCGATCGCGTAGGGCCGCGCGTCGCGCCCCGGGCGCGGCGCGGTCACCGCCACGGCGCGGCGCGCCGGCTTCTCGTCCGGGACGGCCTCGCCGGGGACGACGTGCACGCTGATGGCGCCGCTGTGCCGCACGAGGTCGTACACCACCGAGCCGTTGACCAGCTCGAAGAGCCACGAGCGGTTCGCCTTGCCGACGACGATGTGGTTCACGTTGGCCGAGCGCGCGTAGTCGAGCACGTCGTCGGCGATCCGGCGCCCGCCCGGCAGGGTGACGGCGTCGCCGCCGGGGGGGGCGGGGGGCCGCAGCGCCCCCGCGGTGCGGGCGGGCCCGGCCCCCCCCCCCCGCCCCCTGCCCGGGATCGCCGCGGCCGCCGCGCCGGCGGCCCGCGCCGTCCCGGGCGTCGTGGCCGTGCTGACCCACGCCGACGCGCCGACGCGCCGGTTCTCGACCGCCCGCCACGAGGATCCGCGGGACGACGCCTCC
>NZ_JBKFBI010000007.1:0-80356 GCF_053346095.1 Methylobacterium sp. A52T
CGTCGTCGCCGCGCGATCCGCGGCCGATCCCAAGTCCGAGACCGACATCAAGACCAGCTTCATCGCGGCCGCGCGCCGGGCGGCCCAGGCCGCCCAGGCGGAGCTGGCCGCCGAGGCGCCCGCCGAGCGCCGGGAAGCCCGCGGTGACCGGGTTGCCGCCCTCCAAGGGGCGGCGACCGGCCGCCTCGGACGGTTGCGCGCCGAGATCGATCGCCGGCGCCGCCCGCTGCTGCTCGGCCTAGCGGCCATCGTGCTGGCTCTCGGGGCGCTCCAGGCGATCACCATGCGCGGTGCGGACGAGCCGCGGCCGGCGGCTCCGACGAGCCAGGTCGCGCCACCCCGCGGCGATGCCGCGGAGGTCCAGAAGGACAGTGCGGACGTCTCCAAGGACGCTTCGAAGGACGCCGCCAAGGAGAGCGCGGAGTCGAAGCCGGCGCCGGCTGATCCGACGACGACCCAGGCTCTGCCCAACTCCGTTCCCTCGGACGCCCGGCCCAACGTTAAGGCGGCGGTGCCACAGGTCTCCGGGATGAACAGCCTGCAGGCCGAGTTCGGCAACCTGCCGCCGGCGCTGGCGAAGGTGAAGCTCGCCGCCCTCGACGGCGACGGCGCGTCGATCTGGGACCTCGCGACGCGGGAGGCCGATGGCCGCGGCATGCCGCGTGACCTGTCGATCGCCGCCAAGCTCTTCGAGAAGCTGGCCGCGGCCGGCTACGCGCCCGCCCAGTACAAGGTCGCGGGCCATTACGAGAAGGGCTCGGGCGTCGTCCGCGACCTCGACAAGGCGAAGCTCTGGTACGGCCGCGCCGCCGAGCAGGGCCACGCCCGCTCCATGCACAATCTGGCGGTGCTCTACGCCGAGAATCCGGCAGCCAACGGCAAGCCGGACTTCGCCTCCGCGGCCTCGTGGTTCCGCCAGGGCGCCGAGTTCGGCGTCCGCGACAGCCAGTACAATCTCGGCGTCCTCTACGCGCGCGGCCTCGGCCTGACGCAGGACCTGATCCAGTCCTACGCGTGGTTCTCCGCCGCCGCGAGCCAGGGCGACGACGATGCCGGAAAGAAGCGCGACGACGTGGCCAACAAGCTGAGCCCCGCGGACCTCGCCAGCGCCAAGAGCCTCGCGGCGAACTTCAAGCCGCGAAAGATCGACGCGGCGGTCAACGAGCCGCCCGCGCCGAAGATGCCGGCCAGCGCGCCGATGTCCCTCCTCGGTGCACCGATGCCCGGCGCTGTCCCGTTCACGGCGCCGCCGCGCCGGAGCTGACGCCGCTTCGGGCCCGCGGCCCGGCCGCGGGTCCGACCTTGACCGCCACGCCGCGATGCGGGAACGCTGCGGAAGGGCGGCGTCGGACCGGGGTCGGATCGCGCGGGTCGCCAACCCTTGCCGATGCCCGGAGGATGGATGGCGCACCGGAACTCTGTCCCGATCGGCGCCATCGTTCTCGGCGTGGCCGGACTCATCCCGTTCCTGGGCTTCGCGGCGCTGGCGGTGTCGGGCACGGACGGCGGCCTGAGCAGCATCGGTCTGTCGCCGCGCACCATCCTGTCGGCCTACGGCGCCGTGATCGCCTCGTTCCTCGGCGGGATCCGCTGGGGCGCCGCCGCGGCGCGCAATGCCGGCAACGGCGATTATCTCGTGGCCATCGTGCCGTCCCTGGTGGCCTGGGCCGCGATGGCCGCGCCCGCACCGTGGGACCTGCGCATCCTCGGCGGCCTCGTGCTCGCCTGGGGCCTCATCGATCAGGATCTGCCCCGCCGCGGGCTCACGCCCCTCTGGCTCGGCCGCCTGCGCCTGGTCCTCTCGGGCGTGGCCGGGGCCGCGCTCCTCGTGGCGGCCTGACCGCGGAGCGGCGGCCGTGCGGCGCGCGCCGTCAGGTCTCGCGGCTCATCTCGCGCAGCAGGTTCAGGACGGCGGTGCGCCGCGCCGGCGACTTGATCGCCTGGAACAGAGCGGCGACCTCCGCGCAGTCCCGCGCATCCTGATCCGCCGCGGTCTCGTCGGGCCGATCCGCCTGGAGGAAGTAGGTCGGACAGACATTCAGCGTGGCTGCGATCCGTTCCAGTAGCCAGCGCGTCGTCGGCGGGGTCACGTCGTCAGTCATACCGTTGAAACTCGCACTCCGCCCGCTGGACCGATTCAAACGGCAGAGCTTTCCGCGGCTACCCTAGCCTTTCGGTGGCGGCGATGCCATCCTCAGGTTGCGTTCGACTCATCATTTGTCGCAGTGCGTGCATCAAACTCGAGCTAGGGCATGCCGCATTCGAAGCACCTCGATAGGACCTTCAGCGTGTTGCGCGATCTGGAACGGGCCGCCTCGCCCGACGAGATCGCGCGGCTCCTGGTCGACGCTTTCACCCGCTACGGGGTCTCGTACATCATGGCCGGGATCGTCCCGGAACCCGGCCTGCCGAAGCGGCGGCATGCCGGGTTCGTGCTCGCGAGCACCATGCCGGAGGGCTGGGCCCGCCGGTACGTGATGCAGGGCTACGCGCTCCACGACCCCACGGTCCGGCGGCTGTGCACCACGGCGACGCCCTTCGACTGGAGCGCCGTGCTGCCGGATACCCCGACGGCCGGGCGCGTCATGAACGAGGCCGGCGATTTCGGCATACGCGCGGGCATCACGATCCCGTTCGTGACCCTCGACGGCGAGCCGGGCGGGATCAGCGTCTCGGGGGATCGGATCGAGATCGATCCGGCCGAGCGCGTCGCCCTCAACCTCGTCGCGACCTACGCGGTCGGTCAGCTGCTGCTGATGAACAGCCGGCCGGCCGCGCGCGCGCCGGTGCGCCTCTCGCCGCGGGAGCGCGAGACCCTGCAATGGGCGGCGGAGGGCAAGACCGACGTCGAGATCGGCATCGTCATGGGCATCACCGCCGCCGGCGTCGACTACCATCTGCGGTCGGCCCGGGCGAAGCTCGACACCGTCAACCGCGCCCACACCGTCGCGCAGGCGCTCCGAGCGGGTTTGATAACCTAGAGAACGCGCCGCGTGATCCGAACACGCCGCGCGCCGACACCGGCGAACGTGGTTCGGACCGCAGCAAGTCCTTGCCGCGACAGTCGGCTGCGCTCGCTGACCCTACGGTTTCTCGTAGTACACAGCCCCCGGTGAAACGACGAAAACTCACGGCAGACCAACGTGAGGTTTGCTCGTGATCCACATCGTCACCCCCGCCAACGCGGATCGCTACGCCGACGCGATGGAGCAGGCCTGGCGCCTGCGCCACGACATCTTCGTCGCCGAGAAGGGCTGGAGCGAGCTTGCCAGGCCGGACGGCCGCGAGATCGACCAGTTCGACACGCCGCACGCGATCCACTTCCTCGCCATGGAGGACCACACCGTCGTCGGCTACAGCCGGCTCCTGCCGACCACGCGCCCGCATCTCCTGTCGGACGTCCTGCCGCAGCTCTGCGAGGGCGAGCGGCCGGTCGGCCCCCAGATCTGGGAATGGACCCGCCAGGGCGTCGCCCGCTCGCACCGGGCCAAGGGCCGCGTCGTCAATCCGGTCTCGATCGCGCTGCTCACCGGGATCGTGGAGTGGGGCCTCGCCCACGGGGTCAACAGCCTGCTGCTGCAGATGCCGACCCTCTACATGATCCACGTCATCCAGCTGCATTTCCGCGCGCAGCCGCTCGGCCTGCCCGTCCAGATTGCCGGCGAGGAGATCATGGCGGCGACCGCCCGGTTCGACGCCCGCACTCTGGCCAAGCTCCGCGCCGTCCGCGGCGACAGTCGCTCGGTCCTCGTCTCCGAACCCGCTTACCTGGTGGCCTGAACATGATCTTCGATAGCAAGGATACTGCGCTGGACGCGCTCGCCGCGCAGTGCCTGCGGGTTCGCGAGCTCATCGACTCGGTCGGCGATCCGTTGATGCGGGCCGCCATCGACCTCCTGCTTCTCGAGGTCGCTCGGGCCCTCGCCCAGACGGGTCCGCAGGACCAGGCGAGCGGCGCCTGAGGCGCCGGCGGCACGCGGATATGAAAACGGCGGGCGTCCCGGAGGACACCCGCCGCGTTTCGCGTCGAGGCTGAAGACTCAGGCGCCCATGGCGGTCTTCAGGTTCTGGTCGACCTTGTCGAGGAAGCCGGTGGTCGAGAGCCACTTCTGGTCCGGCCCGACGAGGAGAGCGAGGTCCTTGGTCATGTGACCGGCCTCGACCGTGTCGACGCAGACCTTCTCGAGGGTGGCGGAGAACTTCGCCAGATCGTCGTTGCCGTCGAGCTTGGCGCGGTGCGACAGGCCCCGGGTCCAGGCGAAGATCGATGCGATCGAGTTGGTCGAGGTCTCGCGGCCCTTCTGGTGCTCGCGGTAGTGGCGGGTGACGGTGCCGTGCGCGGCCTCGGCCTCCACGGTCCGGCCGTCCGGCGTCATCAGCACGGAGGTCATCAGGCCGAGGGAGCCGAAGCCCTGCGCGGCCGTGTCGGACTGCACGTCGCCGTCGTAGTTCTTGCAGGCCCAGACGTAGCCGCCCGACCACTTCAGGCACGAGGCGACCATGTCGTCGATCAGGCGGTGCTCGTAGGTGATGCCGAGCGGCTTGAACTTGGCCTCGAACTCTTCCTCGTAGACCTTCTGGAACAGGTCCTTGAACCGGCCGTCATAGGCCTTGAGGATCGTGTTCTTGGTCGACAGGTAGACCGGGTACTTGCGCGCGAGGCCGTAATTCATCGAGGCCCGGGCGAAGTCGATGATCGACTGGTCGAGGTTGTACATCGACATGGCGACGCCGGCCTCGGGGAACTTGAACACCTCCTTCTCGATGACCGTGCCGTCATCGCCCTCGAACTTGATGGTCAGGCGGCCCTTGCCGGGCACCTTGAAGTCCGTGGCGCGGTACTGGTCGCCGTAGGCGTGGCGGCCGATCACGAAGGGCTGGGTCCAGCCGGGCACGAGGCGAGGCACGTTCTTGCAGATGATCGGCTCGCGGAAGATCACGCCGCCGAGGATGTTGCGGATCGTGCCGTTGGGCGAGCGCCACATCTCCTTGAGGCCGAATTCCTGCACCCGCTGCTCGTCGGGGGTGATGGTCGCGCACTTCACGCCGACGCCGTGGCGCTTGATCGCCTCGGCGGCGTCCACCGTGACCTTGTCGTTGGTGGCGTCGCGGTGCTCGACGCCGAGGTCGTAGTACTCGAGGTCAACGTCGAGATAGGGGTGGATGAGCTTGTTCTTGATCTCGGCCCAGATGATCCGGGTCATCTCGTCGCCGTCGAGCTCGACGACGGGGTTCGCTACCTTGATCTTCGCCATGGACCGATGCCTTCCCGCGTTGTCCCCGCGCACGGCATGCAAGGGCCGTGCGGTCGTTGTCCCGGGTGGCCTGACGGGCGCCCCGGGCCGGAATCGCCCCGCGACATAGCGCGGCCCTTCCGGCGACGGAAGGCGCGCGCTGTCATCCGGGCGGCATCGTCACTCGGCCCTCGACGGGTGCGGGCCCGCCGTGCCAGACGGCCGCCATGACGAGCCGAGACGCACAGGGCGACGCCCCCGAGGTTTCTCCCAGGAAGGTCACCGAGCTGCCGCCCGGGATCGCTCCCGCGGTGATCCTGGTGGAGCCGCAACTCGCCGAGAATATCGGTATGACCGCCCGCGCCATGGCGAATTTCGGCCTGTCGGAGCTGCGCCTCGTCAACCCGAAGAACGGCTGGCCCAAGAAGGGCGTGCGCGAGGCGGCCTCGGGCGCGACGCACGTCCTGGACGCGGCCACGATCTACGGCAGCGTCGCCGAGGCCATCGCCGACTGCCGGTACGTGCTGGCGACCACGGCGCGGGAGCGCGGGCAGATGAAGCGGGTCTTCGCGCCCGAGGAGGCCATGGGCGAGCTCGTGGCCCGGGAAGGCCAGCGCACCGCGGTGATGTTCGGCCGCGAGCGGGTCGGCCTCACCAACGACGAGGTGTCGCTCGCCGACGCGATCGTCACCTTCCCGGTCTCCCCGGACTTTCCCTCGCTCAACCTCGCCCAGGCGGTGCTGCTGGTCGGCTACGCGTGGCGGCAGGCGAGCGGCCGGGCGCGCCTGCCCTTCACGGGCGAACTCCTGTCGCCGCCGGCGACCCGCGAGGCGCTGATCGCGCTGTTCGGAAGCCTGGAGGCGGCGCTCGACGGGGCCGGCTTCTACCCACCGGAGAAGAAGGAGATCATCGCCCGCAACATGCGCGACATGCTCCACCGCATGAGCCTGACCGAGCAGGATGTGCGGACGTTTCGCGGGGCGCTGCGGGCCCTGGCGCGGAAGGGCGACTGATCAGCCGGAGGCCGGCTCCATCTCCGGGGGCTTGCCGCCGCCGAAGCAGCGGCCGACCGCCTCCCAGAACGCCGTCTGCTCCTCGGGGGTGCACTGCGCCATGCGCGCCTCGACCTTGGCGCGTCCGGCCACCGCGTCGGGCGTCGCGGCGACCTCGGTCTCGCTCGGGTTCCTCGCCTCGGCCATGGGCAATCCTCCGTTGCAGAACGAAAGCGCAGCTGGGCCGTGCGGTTCCGTTCCGCGGCGCAATCGGGCATGGAGTCGGCGATTGGCCGAGCGGCCGCGCGGTGGCGGGACGAGGGCGGGGTATCGGGTGCGGCTCAGCGTGGACAATCTGGCCTGCCGCCGCTCCGGCCGCCGCATCTTCGCCAACCTGTCCTTCGCCCTCGGACCCGGCGACGCCCTGGCGATCACCGGGCGGAACGGCGCGGGCAAGTCGAGCCTCCTCGCCATCCTGTCGGGCCGGCTGCGGGCCGATGCCGGGCGGGTCGACGTCTCCGACGTCGGCGAGGCGAGCCTGCCCGAGTGCCTCCACGCGGTCGGCCACCGCGACGGGCTGAAGAGCTCGCTCACGGCGGGCGAGAACCTCCTGTTCGCCCAGCGGCTCCTGGGCGCGCCGCGCCTGGACCCGCGCGCCGCGCTGGAGCGGCTCGGCCTCGGCCACGCGCACGACTTGCCGGTGGCCTATCTGTCGGCGGGCCAGCGACGGCGCGTGGCCCTGGCGCGGCTCCTCGTCTGCGCCCGCCCGCTCTGGCTCCTGGACGAGCCGACCGCCGCCCTCGACACAGCCTCGCAGGCGGTGCTCGCCGAGTTGATGGAGGGCCATCGGGCCGGCGGCGGTCTCGTGATCGCCGCCACCCACCAGTCCCTCGGCCTCGCCGGCGCGGCGGAGCTGCGCATCGAGACCGCGTCCGCGGCCGCGGCGCCGGTCGCGGACGTGCTGGAGGAGTGGGCGTGATTCGCGCGGTCCTCGCCCTCGTCGCCCGCGACCTGCGCCTCGCCGGCCGGGTCGGCGGTTCCGGCGCCCTATCGCTGGTCTTCTTCCTGATGATCGTCGCGCTGGTGCCCTTCGCCCTCGGGCCCGATCTCAACCTCTTGTCACGGATCGGCCCGGCGATCCTGTGGCTCGCCGCCGTGCTGGCGACGCTGATCGGCCTCGACCGCCTGTTCCAGGCCGACGAGGAGGACGGCTCCCTCGACCTGATGACCGCCGCGCCGGTGCCCCTCGAGCTGGTGGTGCTCGGCAAGGTCGCGGCGCACTGGCTGACCACGGGCCTGCCGCTCGCCCTGGCCGCGCCGCTCTTCGGCCTGCTGGTGGCCCTCGACGGCACCGCCATGGGCGCGACGTCCCTGACGCTGCTGGCCGGCACGCCGGCCCTGAGCTTCATCGGCGCGGTGGGCGCGGCGCTCACCGCCTCGATTCGCCGGGGCGGCCTGATCCTCGCCGTGCTGGTCCTGCCGCTGATGATCCCGACGCTGATCTTCGGCGTCTCGGCCGCGCAGGCGGCGAGCGGCGGCACGGTGCCGTTCCTCGTGCCGCTGGCGGTGCTGGCGGCGCTGACGCTGATCGCCGCCGTGGTCGGGACGCTGGCGGCGGCGGCGGCCCTCCGCTGGCCCGAATAGCCGGAGCGCTCCTGGGAGAGCCGGCCGGCGCCCGTCATCGTCGCGGCGACGCGGCCTCCCGCGATCCGACGTCTTCGGTGAAGCCTGCCGGATGCGTGCCGGCGCCCGGAGCTAAGGCCGAGGCCCGCGATCCGGTTTCGCCTCCGAACGCGTTGACGCGCGGCGCCCCCCTGACTATAGAAGCCGCTTCGCCGAGGGGCCGCGCTTTCGCGCGCGCTGCGTCTCGGCCATCGCCAGACAACCTGACGCGACGACCGATTTCCGGCACAGCCGGCCCGTCGGCATCGCCCGACGAGAAACACGAGGACGTACATGGCCAACACCGCTTCGGCCAAGAAGATGACCCGCAAGATCGCCAAGCGCACGGCGATCAACCGCTCGCGCCGCTCGCGCATGCGGACCTTCGTCCGCAAGGTCGAGGAGGCCATCGCCACCGGTAACCAGCAGGACGCGCTGGCCGCCCTCCGCGCCGCCGAGCCCGAGATGATGCGCGCCGCTCAGCACGGCATCGTTCACAAGAACAACGCCTCGCGGAAGGTCTCGCGCCTCGCCGCCCGCGTGAAGGCGCTCGCCGCCTAAGACGCCACGCACCACCGAGACGGTCTCGAGCCCGGCCTTCGCGCCGGGCTTTTTCGTGCGCGCTGTCCGGGCCGGGCCGCGCGCTGCCGACGGCACCCTGAGTCGAAAGCGTTAACCCTATCCAAGAATCAGCACGATTGCGGAGTCTGGAAACGGCGTGTAGCTTAACAGAAACTGACACCGAATAAGCAAAACACGACGATTTCGGGACTCGAGCGAATCGATCTGATTCGCCAAGACTCTAGCCGCCGTGTTCAGCTCCCTCGGGAACACTTACGAATGGGAATCCGCGCCGTCCCCACAAGTCCCACTGTTAAAGGAACCGTAGGTAATTGTTGATAGGCTCTCCCAATCGGCAAAAGTTCCTCGCGGTGGGGTTGACTCCGTCCAGAGGACTCTGTCCCGCCCGTTTTTGCGGGACGCTGAGGGCGTAATTCGTGCGTACGCGCTGCCTGCGGGATTCCGTGGGCAGCGTCGGGAGAGCCAGTGATGCGTGTCGACGGAACGGTGGCGAGCGACGACGACGGGGGCCGCAACGGCGGCGGCAACACGGATTACGGGTCTGCCTGGGCCCGGGTGAAGCGCCGGCTGCGGGCCGAACTCGGCGAGGACGTGTTCGCCAGCTGGTTCGCCCGGCTGGAGCTGGAGGCCGTGGCCGGCGGAACGGCCCGCCTGACGGTCCCGACCCGCTTCCTGAAGAGCTGGATCGAGTCGCACTACCTCGACCGCGTGCTCAACACCTTCAAGGCCGAGGTCGAGGAGATCGCGCGGATCGAGGTCGGTGTGCGCGGGACCGGGGCGCCGGTCCGTCCGGTCGCCGCCGGAGTCGCCAAGGCCGGCCCTGCCAGCGGCCCGCTCGCCCGCCTCCACGCGACCAGCGCGCCGATGCCGGTCGCCGCGGTCGCGCCGACGCCCGAGGCGCGTGGCGCCGAGGCCGGCGGTGATCTGAGCGGCACGCCGCTCGACGCGCGGCTGACCTTCGCGAGCTTCGTGATCGGGCGCTCGAACGCCCTGGCGCACGCCGCCGCCGAGCGGGTCGCCAACCACCAGGGGGAGGGCGCACTCTACAACCCGCTCTACCTCCACGCGGGCGTCGGGCTGGGCAAGACCCACCTGCTGCACGGGATCGGCCACGCCGCCCGCGAGGCTGGCCGCCGGGTGATCTACCTGACCGCCGACCGCTTCATGTACGGCTTCGTCAACGCCCTGAAGACCCAGTCGGCGCTCGCCTACAAGGAGCGGCTGCGGGGCATCGACCTGCTGATCCTCGACGACGTCCAGTTCATCCAGGGCAAGTCGATCCAGGCCGAGTTCGGCCACACGATCAACGCACTCATCGATGCCGGCCGTCAGGTCGTGGTCGCCTCCGACCGGCCGCCGACAGAGCTCGAGGCCCTGGACGAGCGCGTCCGCTCGCGCCTCGGCGGCGGCCTCGTCGTCGAGATCACGGCCCTCGACGAGGCCCTGCGCGTCTCGATCCTGTCGGCGCGGCTCGCCGCGGTGCGGGCCGCGCATCCCGGCTTCGACGTCTCGCCGCAGGTGGCGGCCTACGTGGCCCGGGCGATCACCGCCAACGGCCGCGACCTCGAGGGCGCGGTCAACCGCCTGCTGGCCCACGCCACCCTCACCGGCACCGCCGTGACGATGGAGACGGCCGAGAGCGCGATCCGCGACCTCGTGAAGAACCGCGAGCCGAAGCGGATCAAGATCGAGGACATCCAGAAGCTGGTCGCCTCGCGCTACAACGTCTCGCGGTCCGACATCCTGTCGGAACGGCGCACCGCTGCGGTGGTCAAGCCGCGCCAGATCGCCATGTACCTGTCGAAGGTCCTGACGCTGCGCTCGCTGCCGGAGATCGGCCGCCGCTTCGGAGGCCGCGACCACACCACGGTGCTGCACGCCGTGCGCAAGATCGAGAAGCAGATCGGCGAAGATTCGGTGCTCGGCGACGAGGTCGAGCTGCTGAAGCGGATGCTTCAGGACTAGTCGAACGCGCGAGATTTGCCGCATCGCGCCCGGGATGAGTTTGCTCTTTCAGCAGCAGGTTCGATCCGGGCAGGTGCGGGGACGGCCGGGCACCCGGCTGATCTGGCCGAGCCCGGACGAGCACGACCAAACGACCCCCGCTGTCACGCGCCCTTCGCCCGCTCCCCGCTTTCGGGGCTGGCCGAGGGCGCGCGCGCCGTGGCAGACTGGCGCGAACCGAGACGGCCCTGTAAGGCCGCGTCGCCGACCGGCGAAGATCGACGCCCCGGGGGAGTGCTGATGACGGACGCCTTCATCTACGACCACGTTCGCACGCCGCGCGGGCGCGGCAAGGCGGACGGCTCCCTCCACGAGGTCACGGCCCTGCGGCTCGCCGAGACGGCGCTCCGCGCCCTCAAGGACCGCAACGGACTCGATACCGGCCTCGTCGACGACGTGGTCCTGGGCTGCGTCGATCCGGTGGGCGAGGCGGGGGGCGACATCGCCCGCGCCGCCGCCCTCGTGGCGGATTACGGCGCGCACGTCCCGGGCGTGCAGATCAACCGCTTCTGTGCCTCCGGCCTCGACGCGGTGAACTTCGCGGCCGCGCAGGTCATGAGCGGCCAGCACGAGATGGCGGTGGGCGGCGGCGTCGAATCGATGAGCCGCATCGGCATCGGCGCCTCGGGCGGCGCCTGGCCGGTCGACCCGGCGATCGCCATCAAGTCCTACTTCATGCCGCAGGGCGTCTCGGCCGACCTGATCGCCACCAAGTACGGCTTCTCGCGGGACGATTGCGACGCCTACGCGGTCCGCTCCCAGGAGCGCGCCGCGAAATCCTGGGGTGAGGGGCTGTTCGACCGCTCGGTGGTCCCGGTCCGCGACGTGAACGGCATCACGCTGCTCGACCGCGACGAGCACATGCGCCCCGGCACCGACATGCAGTCGCTCGCCGCGCTGAAGGCCTCGTTCGTGCAGATGGGCCAGATGGGCGGCTTCGACGCCGTCGCGACGGACGCACATCCGGACGTGGAGAGCGTCGAGCACGTCCACCACGCCGGCAACTCCTCCGGGATCGTCGACGGGGCCGCCGCCGTACTGATCGGCTCCCGGGCCGCCGGCGAGGCCGCGGGCCTGCGCCCGCGCGGCCGGATCCGCGCCTTCGCCAATATCGGGTCTGACCCGGCCCTGATGCTGACCGGACCGGTGGACGTCACCCGCAAGGTCCTGGCGAAGTCGGGCCTGAGCCTGTCGGACATCGATCTGTTCGAGGTCAACGAGGCCTTCGCGGCCGTGGTCCTGCGCTTCTGCCAGGCCTTCGACCTCGATCCGGAGGCGGTCAACGTGAACGGCGGCGCCATCGCCCTCGGCCACCCGCTCGGCGCCACCGGCGCGATGATCCTCGGAACCGCGCTCGACGAGCTGGAGCGGACCGGCAAGGAGCGCGCGCTGGTCACGCTGTGCATCGGCGCCGGTATGGGCACCGCGACCATCATCGAGCGGGTGTGAACCCCCGCGCGCCCGGGAGCGGCGCCGCGCCGCTCCCCAAAGTCCGGGAACGCTGCTAGAGGCGCGGGCGACGCTCGGCCCTTTCGCGGTCCGGACGATAAAACAACGGGAGACAAGCCCTTGAACCGCCTGATTGCGACGCTCTGTCTGGGCGTCACCCTGAGCCTGCCGATGGCCGCCCGCGCCGATGACGCGGCGGACCGCGTCGCCGCGGCCACCAACCTCGTCAACAAGACCCTGATCAAGAACCTCCAGACCGGGTTCAACGTCGCCCTGGAGAAGACCGTGGCGCCGATGCCGGAGGCCCGCGCCGAGGCCGTGCGCAAGGAGCTGCTGGACGAGTTCGAGAAGCAGCGGACCCTCATGGTCCAGGGGCTCTCGAAGGACTACGCCGAGAAGTTCAGCCTCGCCGAGCTCAAGCATCTCGACGAGATCTACTCGGACCCGACCTATCTCAAGTTCCAGACGATGAACGCGGATCCGAACTCGTCGGTGACGGCGATCTCGCAGAACTCCGTCACCAAGCTGCTCAACATGCTGGCGGTGGCCGCGGCGACCGACAACGGACCGAAGCCCGGCACCCCGCCGGTGCCGCCGGCCGCGGCTCCGACCCCGGCGCCGAAGTAGGCGATGAGCGCCGCGCGCGTCGGTCCGGTGTCAGGCTGCGCGCGCGGCCACCATGGGGGCGAAGCCCGCGACCGGGGGCAGCCCCTCCAGGAGGGGCTTGGCGAAGTGGTAGCCCTGCACGAGCGTGATCCCGATACTCCGCAGGGCGTCGAGTTCCGCCGCGGTCTCTACGCCCTCGGCCAGCACCGTCACGCCGAGGGCGCGGGCGATGGCGACCACGCCCGAGACGATGGCGTAGCGCCCGGCGTCGCTGTCGAGGCCGCGCAGCACGTCCATGTCGATCTTGATCAGGTCGGGGCGGAAATTCGCGAGCAGGCTCAGGCCCGCGAAGCCGGCGCCGAAATCGTCGAGCGCCGTCAGGAAGCCCTGCTTCCGGTAGGCCGCCACGATGCCCTTGACGTGCTCGATGTCCCGGAAGCGCTCCTGCTCGGTGAACTCGAACATGATCCGCCGGTGGGCGAAGTCGATGCGCCGCGCCGCCTCGAGCGAGGCGCGGATGCAGGCATTCGGCTCGTAGACCGCGTTGGGCATGAAGTTGATCGACAGCCGCGTGGCGCTGTCGCGGGGAAACAGCGTGCCGGCGAGCTCGATCGCCTTGACGCGGGCGGCCTGGTCGAACTGGTACCGGGTCTCGTCGGTCACCCGGTCGAGGATCGTGTAGGCCGGCTCACCCTTCGGGCCGCGCACCAGCGCCTCGTAGGCCCAGACGCTGCCGTCCGCGAGGTCGAGGATCGGCTGGAACGCCATCGTGAAGTCGAAGTCGAGCTTGGTGCCGGCGCGACAGGCGCGGCAGCCGGAATCCTTCGTCATGTGCGGCTTTCGGTGAGTGACCCCGGCCGGCAGACAATGGCCGGACGCGCTCAACACAACCTTAACGCAAGTGCGCCGGCGGATCGTCGGTGGAACCCTGGGAGGACGGCACCGTGACGCTGACCGATTTCCGCTTCGAGACCGATTCCGACGGCATCGCTCTGACGACCTGGGACATGCCCGGCCGCTCGATGAACGTGATCACCGAAGGCGTGATGGACCAGCTCGAGCAGATCATCGAGCAGGTCGCGTCCGACCCGGCGATCAAGGGCTGCGTCATCGCCACCGGCAAGGACAATTTCTCCGGCGGCGCCGATCTCACCATGCTCCAGGGCCTGGGCCGGGCCTACGAGCAGCTGAAGGCCGAGCAGGGCGAAGAAGTGGCGATGCGCCACTTCTTCGAGGCCTCCCGACGCCTGTCGCTGCTGTTCCGGCGGCTGGAGACCTGCGGCAAGCCCTTCGCGGCGGCGATCCAGGGCCTGTGCCTGGGCGGCGCCTTCGAGCTGGCGCTGTCGTGCCACCACCGGGTCGCCTCCGACGACGGGAAGACCCGGGTCGGCCTGCCGGAGATCAAGGTCGGCCTGTTCCCGGGCGGCGGCGGCACGCAGCGCGTCGCGCGCCTCATGCAGACCGGCGACGCCCTGCAGATGCTGTTCAAGGGCGAGCAGATCCGCGCGCCCATGGCCAAGGGCATGGGGCTGATCCACGCGGTGGCGCCGCAGGCCGAGATCGTGGAGCGCGCCAAGGCCTGGATCCGCGAGGGCGGCTCGGCCGTGGCACCCTGGGACGTGCCGAAGTTCAAGGCGCCGTCCGGCAAGGTCTACTCGCCCGCCGGCATGATGATCTGGCCGCCGGCCAACGCCATCTACCGCCGCGAGACGCACGACAATTACCCGGCCGCCAAGGCGATCCTGGCCTCCGTCTACGAGGGCCTGCAGCTCCCGATGGACCTCGCCCTGCGGGTGGAGAGCCGCTACTTCGCGCATATCCTGCGCTCGACCGAGGCGGCGGCGATGATCCGCACGCTGTTCATCTCCATGGGCGAGCTGAACAAGGGCGCGCGCCGCCCGAAGGACGTGCCG
The DNA here is from genome assembly GCF_053346095.1 of Methylobacterium sp. A52T. Classification (NCBI taxonomy): domain Bacteria; kingdom Pseudomonadati; phylum Pseudomonadota; class Alphaproteobacteria; order Hyphomicrobiales; family Methylobacteriaceae; genus Methylobacterium; species Methylobacterium sp. A52T. The sequence continues at coordinate 14,443 of NZ_JBKFBI010000007.1, forward strand.
GCCACGAACCTGCGCAAGGTCGGCGTGATCGGCGCCGGCTTCATGGGCGCGGGCGTCGCCTACGTCACCGCCCAGGCCGGGATCGAGGTGGTTCTGGTCGACCAGACGGTCGAGGCGGCCGAGAAGGGCAAGGCCTACGCCCACACGCTCATCACCGGCCAGATCAACAAGGGCCGCGCCAAGACCGCCGACCGGGAGGCGCTGCTCGGCCGGATCCAGGCCACGGCGGATTACGGCGCGCTCGCGGAATGCGATCTGGTGATCGAGGCCGTCTTCGAGGATCCGCGGGTGAAGGCCGAGGTGATCCAGAAGGTCGAGGCGGTGATCCGCCCCGACGCGATCTTCGCGTCCAACACCTCGACGCTGCCGATCACCGGCCTAGCCAAGGCGTCGCAGCGGCCCGCGCAGTTCGTCGGCATCCACTTCTTCTCGCCCGTGGAGAAGATGATGCTCGTCGAGATCATCAAGGGCGAGGCGACCGGGGACGCGGCGCTCGCCACCGCCCTCGACTACGTGCGGCTGATCAAGAAGACCCCGATCGTCGTCAACGACGCCCGCGGCTTCTTCGCCAACCGCTGCGTCGGCGCCTACATCCTCGAAGGCCACAAGATGCTCTTCGAAGGCGTGCCGCCGGCGATGATCGAGAGCGCCGGCCGCCAGGCGGGCATGCCGGTCGGGCCGCTGTCGCTCAACGACGAGGTCGCCCTCGACCTGGTGCTCAAGATCGCCAAGGCCACCGAGGCGCAGGTCGGGCAGGGCGCCGTCGACCCGGCGCAGAAGGCGATCCTCGCCGAGATGGTCGAGAACCAGGGCCGCCTCGGCCGCAAGAACCGCAAGGGCTTCTACGACTATCCCGAGGGCGCGCCGAAGCGTCTGTGGGCCGGCCTGAAGGACCTGCAGCCGAACCGCCTCGACCCCGACGCCGTCGACTTCACCGAGCTGAAGCAGCGGCTCCTGGTGGTGCAGGCGCTGGAGGCCGCCCGCACGGTCGGCGAGGGCGTGGTCACCGATCCCCGCGAGGCCGATGTCGGCTCGATCCTCGGCTTCGGCTTCGCGCCGTTCACCGGCGGGACCCTGTCGTACATCGACTTCATGGGCGCGGCGGCCTTCGTCGACCTCGCGCGGGCGCTCGAGGCCAAGCACGGGCCCCGGTTCCACGTGCCCGACAACCTGGCCGCGATGGCCGAGCGCGGGGGTACCTTCTACGCCGGCGCCGAGAAGCGCGCCGCCTGAGCGAAGTCGGCCGGACGCCCGCCCGCGGCGTCCGGCAGCTGGGCGAGCTCCTCCAGCAGGACCGTCCGCGCGCAGGCGCCGAAGGCCCGCATCAGCCGCCCCCGGGCGTGGTCCGGGGGGAACAGCAGCGCGAAATGCACCGGGAGGGCGGGGGCGAAGGGCCGGATCGCGATCGGCGAGACCTTCGCCTCCTCGTGGGCGGCGAGCGGGTTCATCACGCTGACCCCGAGCCCGGCCGAGACGAGGGTGCAGATCGAGGCGCCGAGGCCGGCCTCGGCGGTGATGGTCAGGCCGATGCCGGCGGCCTCGAAGACGGCCTCGGTCCGGTCGCGCAGGGCGCTCCCGAGCGACGCGGCGACGAAGGGCACGCCCTGGAAATCCGCGGGCGCGAGCGATTCCCGCGCGGCGAGGGCGTGGTCTCGCGGCAGGACGGCGACGCAGGCGCGCGTCTCGACGTGCTCGGCGCGCGCCTCCGGGGCGTCGCCGTACAGCATCGTCAGCGCGGCGTCGCAGGAGCCGGTGGCGAGCCAGTGGTTCACGGTCTCGTCGTCGCCGGAATGGATCGCCACGATCACGTCCGGATGCGCGGCCCGGAAGCGGACGACCGCGCGCGCGAGGAGCCCGCCCGCCAGTCGCGGCATCGCCGCCACCCGCAGCCGCTCCGCACCGAAGGCGCGGATGCGCGCGGCCGCCGATTCCAGGTTCGTGAGGCCGACGAAGGCGCGCTCGACCTCCGCGTGGAACCGCGTCCCGTCGAGGGAGGGCACGACCCGGCTCCCGCTCCGGTCGAACAGGGGCAGGCCGGTGATCGCCTCCAGCTGCGCGATCAGCCGGCTGACCTGCGGCTGCGAGGTGTGGAGCCGGCGGCTCGCCTCGGTCATCGACCCGGTGGCCACCACGGCCCGGAAGGCCTCGATGTGCCGGAAGGTCATGCGCCGCTCGGCCATATCAGATCCGTATGCTCGGCAGGTGAATCGGCATTGGACGCCCGCGCGCGGCCGCTCCTAGGATCAGTCGGCAAAGCTTCGGACCGACTCCCCGTCGGGGCGGCCGGGCGCTTCGCCGGTTCAGACATAGCGAGGGGGTTCGGATCGTGTCGAGGACGCTGCCGCTTCTGTTGGCCACTCTGTGCTGGGCCGGCCTCGCCGCGCCGTCGGTCGCCGAGGGGCGCCTCGACAAGATCCGCGCGACCGGACAGATCAGCCTCGGCTTCCCGGACGCCTCGCCGCCCTTCGGCTTCCTCGACCAGAACGCCAAGCCAGTCGGCTATTCGCTGGAGATATGCGAGCACGTCGCGCAGAAGCTCAAGGCCGCGCTCGGCCTGCCCAGGCTCGAGGTGCGCCACGTGCCGGTGATGTCGGCGACCCGGATCCCGCTGATCAACAACGGCACGATCGACCTGGAATGCGGCACCGCCAGCAACCTGCCCGAGCGGCACAAGCTGGTCTCCTTCGCGCCGACCACCTTCGTGGCGCAGGTGGTGCTGGTGGCCAAGAAGGACACGCCGGTGGATGTCGACGACATCGCCTCGTTCCGCGGCAAGGCCATCTCGGCGCAGGCCGGCGGCGAGACCCAGCGCGTCGCCACCCGGATCAACGTCCGCGACAAGCTCGACATCCAGGTGATGCCGGCCAAGGACACCGCCGAGGTGTTCCTGCTCGTGGAGACCGGCCGCGCGGCGGGCGCCATCAACGACGACGCCCTGGCCCACGCCACGGTGGCGGGGGCCAAGCGGCCGGCGGACTACAAGATCGGCACCAAGGGCCTCGAATTCGCCCCCTACGGGATCCTGGAGCCGAAGGACGACGCGGCCTTCAAGGCGGCTGTCGACAAGGCGGTGGTCGAGCTGATCCAGGACGGGACCGTGGCGCGGCTCTACGGCAAGTATTTCGAGCAGCCGATCCCGCCGAAGGGCATCAACTTGGAGTTGCCGATGAGCGACGTGCTCAAGCGGGCCCTCGCCAACCCGACCGATTCCGGCGACGAGGCGGCTTACCGGTAGGGCGGCGAGACCGACATGCGAGACGATCACGGCGAAGCCACGGACGCGCCGTCCGAGGTCGACCTGCGGAGCGACACGGTCACCCGGCCGACCGAGGCGATGTACGCCCGGATGCGGTCGGCGCCCCTGGGCGACGACGGGCTCGACGCCGACCCGACCGCCCGCGCGCTGGAGGAGACCGCCGCCGCGATGCTCGGCAAGGCGGCGGCCCTGTTCGTGCCGAGCTGCACGATGGGCAACCTGCTGGCGATCCTGGCCCAGGTTCAGCGCAGCGAGCAGGTCCTGCTCGAGACCCAGGCCCACATGCTCCACACCGAGCGCGGGGCCGCCACCCTGACCGGAGCGTTCCTGGACGGGATCGCCGGGACCGACGGTGCAATGGATCTCGACCGGCTGGAGGACGCCCTCCGGCCGGGCGCGAGCCCGCTGCCGACGGCCATGATCGCGCTGGAGACCTCGCACAACGCCGCCGGCGGCACCGTGCTGCCGCCGGACCATATGGCCGCGGTGGCGGAGATCGCCCGCGCGCGCGGCATAAGGGTCCATCTCGACGGGGCCCGCCTGTTCAATGCCGCGACCCATCTCGGGGTCGCGCCGGCGGACCTCGCGGCCCACGTCGACACCGTGTCGCTGTGCCTCTCGAAGGGCCTCAGCGCCCCGGTCGGCGCCGTGCTCGCCGGCGACGGGCCGGTGATCGCGGCGGCGCGGCGCCTGCGGAAGATGATCGGCGGGACGCAGCGGCAGGTAGGCATCGTGGCCGCCGCCGGCCTCGAGGCGATCACCGTCATGGGCGCGCGTCTCGCCGAGGACCACGACCGGGCCCGGCAGCTGAGCGCCGGGCTGAACGCCCTGCCGCGCCTCGCGGCGAACCTGCCGCAGACCAACATCGTGCAGGTCGACCTCTCTCGGACCGGGCGGGACAGCGCGCGCTGGGTCGCCGATCTCGACGCGGCCGGCATCCGCACGCGCCCGCTCGGCGCGCGGCGGCTGCGGCTCGTCACGCACCGGCACATCGCGGCGGCCGACATCGACCGCGCCGTCTCGGCCTTCCGCGCCTGCCTCGACGCGGCCTGAGCCCGGTCAGGCCGCGCCCGCGATCCGGGTCTTCGCGCCGAGCATGCGGGCGAGGAGCACGACGTCGCCGGCATTGTCCGAGAGCAGGTCGGTGATGTCGCCGACCTCCAGCGCCTTCACGTGGCGGCAACGCATGCCGTAGCGGCCGGCCGTGCAGGTGCAGCGCAGCTCCGGGCCCCCCGGCCGCTCCTCCAGGCTGACGTGGTAGCGGTTGCCGGTCGAGCCGCGCATGGCGAACCGCAGGGCCGCCGGCGCGTCGGGGAAGGCCGCCAGGGCCCGGCCGCTGATCGCACCCGGCGCGCGGCGCGGCACGGCGGGGCCGCCGATTGCCCGCGCGACCGGCAGGCCGAGTACCGCCGCGAGGGCGTGGACGTCCGCGACCGCCCGCTCGCGCATCGCGGCGAGCGCGATCTCCGCGCAGGCATAGGCATCCTCGCCGGCATCGTGGTGCTCGAAGCGGATGCCGAGCCGCCGCGCGACCTTGCCGAGCCCGCAGCCCTCCGGCGCCGGGAAGACCCGGCGCGCCACCTGAACCGTGCAGAGATAGGCGAGGTCGGGGACCGGCAGGCCGGCCCGCGTCAGCCCGGCGCGCAGGACGCCGATATCGAAGCTCGCGTTATGCGCCAGGATCAGCCCCCGCCCGAGATCGCCGAGATAGGGCGCCATGACGGCGGCGAAGTCGGGCTTGTCGGCGACGTCGGCCGGCAGGATCCCGTGGACGCGGATGTTGCCCGGTGCGAAGCGCATCTCGGGCGGCCGGATCAGGTGGCTCGCGCGGCGCACCACCCGGCCGTCGGCGATCCAGGCCAGACCCACCGCGCAGGCGCTGTCACGCCGCTCGTTGGCCGTCTCGAAGTCGAGGGCCAGGACCGTCATCGAGGCTCAACCATGCCGGGTGGAAGTTCTCGGGGTGTTCCCCGAGAGGTCTAGGCCGCCCGGACTCGGGCTTCAACCCTGCGTCACTATCGCCAGCCAGTCGTCCTCCGAGACGACCCGGACGCCGTGCTTCTGCGCGTCCTTCAGTTTCGAGCCCGCACCGGGGCCGGCCACGACCAGGTCGGTCTTGGCCGAGACCGAGCCCGAGACCTTCGCGCCCAGGCGCTCGGCCACCGCCTTGGCTTCGTTGCGGGTCATCTTCTCCAGAGTGCCGGTGAAGACCACGGTCTTCCCCGCGAACGCTGAGGCCGCGGCGGCCCGCTCCATCGGCTGCACCGCGACCGCTTCGAGCAGGGCCGCCACGGCGTCGGCATTGTGCGGCTCGGAGAAGAACAGGAGCAGCGCGTCGGTCGCCACCGGGCCGATCTCCCCGTCGTCGGCGAAGACCCGGTAGGCATCGCCGGGACGCTGCGCCGCAGCCCGCGCGATCGCCGCGCGCACCGCGTCGACGTCGCCGTAATGGGCGAGGAGGTTCTCGCGCTGGACGGCGCTCAGGCGCGCCCGCTCCTTGGCCGGCGCCGCGTCGTCCTCCGGGAAGCCGAGGTCGAGGAGCCGGTCCCGGGTCGTGCCCCCGACCCGCGGCACCGCGGTGAGCTCGACCCAGTCGGGACCGGGCTGCGCCGCCGCGGCCTCGCGGATCGCCGCGATCAGCGTCGGCATGTCGGCGAAGCGCTTCGCCAGCGCCTTGGCGGTCGCCTCGCCGATCTGCGGGATGCCGAGGGCGAAGAGCAGGCGGTTCATCGGCACGGCGCGTCGCGCCTCGACGGCGGCGAGCAGGTTCCGGATCGCCTTGTCGTCCTCGTCGCCCTTCTTCTTGGCGGCCTTCTTCGGCGGCTCGGCCGTCCCCGAATCCGCGCGCCGCTCGGCCGACAGCGCCTCGCGCCGTGCCACGATGGCGGCCTTGAGTTCCTCGAAGTCGAGGCCGAACAGGTCGGCGGGCTGGCGCACGAGCCCGGCCTCGAACAGGACCTCGATATAGGTCTCGCCGAAGCCCTCGATGTCGAAGCCGTTGCGCGACACGAAGTGCTTCATCCGCTCGACGCCCTGCGCCGGGCAGATCAGCCCGCCGGTGCAGCGTCGCACCGCGTCGGGCCGGCCGGTGCGGGGATTGACGGCGCGGACGGCGCGGCTGCCGCAGGCCGGGCAGGTCTCCGGGAAGGCGTAGGGCCGCGAGTCGGCCGGGCGCTTCGTCAGGTCGACATCCATGACCTTCGGGATGACGTCGCCGGCCCGGACCACCGTCACCGTGTCGCCGACGCGGATGTCGCGGCCGTCGCGGATCGGCTCGCCGTCGGCGCCGACGCCCTTCACGTAGCCCTCGTTGTGCAGGGTGGCGTTCGACACGACGACGCCGCCGACCGTCACGGGACGGAGCTTGGCGAGCGGGTTCAGCGAGCCGGTGCGGCCGACATTGATGACGATGTCCTCGACGACCGTGGTGGCTTCCTGGGCGGCGAATTTGTGGGCGAGCGCCCAGCGGGGCGAGCGCGAGACGAAGCCCAGCCGCTTCTGGAGCGCGAGGTCGTCGACCTTGTAGACGACACCGTCGATGTCGTAGCCGAGCCCGGCCCGGTCGGCCTCGATGCCGCGGTAATGGGCGATCATCGCCTCCGTGTCGGTGAAGGTCTGGGTCCGCGGGTTCACCGGCAGGCCCCAGGCCGCGAAGCGCTCCAGCACGCCGGTCTGCGTGTCGGCGATCGGCGCCGACAGCTCGCCCCAGGCATAGGCGAAGAATCGCAGGGGCCGGGACGCGGTGATCGCGGGATCGAGCTGGCGCAGGCTGCCGGCGGCGGCGTTGCGCGGGTTGGCGAAGAGCGGCTTGCCGGCCGCCTCCTGCCGGGCGTTGATGGCAGCGAAGTCGGCGTGGGACAGGTAGACCTCCCCGCGCACCTCGCAGATCTCCGGCCAGCCGGACCCCGCGAGCACCGCCGGGATGTCCTGCACCGTGCGGGCGTTGGCCGTGACGTTCTCGCCGACCTCGCCGTCGCCGCGGGTGGCGGCGGTGTCGAGCCGGCCGTTCACGTACCGCAGCGACAGGGACAGGCCGTCGATCTTCGGCTCGGCCGTGAAGGCGAGGGGGGCGTCGTCCGGCCAGCCGAGGAAGCGGCGCACGCGCGCGACGAACTCGGCCACCTCCGCGTCGTCGAAGGCGTTGCCCAGCGAGAGCATCGGCACGGCGTGCCGCACCTTGGCGAACTTCTCCGAGGGCTTGGCGCCGACCGACGTGCTGGCGGCGCCGGTGCCGGCGAGGTCGGGGAAGCGGGCCTCGATGTCCTCCAGGCGGCGGCGCAGCCGGTCGTACTCGGCGTCCGATATCTCGGGCGCGTCCTCCTGGTAGTAGAGGCGGTCGGCCTCCAGGATCGCGTCCGACAGGCGCGCGTACTCGGCGCGCGCTTCCTCGGCGGTGAGGTCGAGATCGAGCGGTTCGGATTTCGTGACGGCCATGCCGGGGTTCTAACGCATCGGCGGCCGGCGGGGAGCCGGCCGCGTCGCGCGATCCCCGATTCCCTCACCGGCGGGCGCCGAGCAGATCGCCGCGCCCCGCCATCCGGAAGGCCGCGAAGAACGTCGCGGCGACGAGGGCGGCGACCGCCTGGAGGGGCAAGACCGGCACCAGCCAGCCCGCGACCGCGGTCCCGGCGACCGAGCCGAGATTCATGGCCGCCATGTAGACCTCGAACTGCGTGGCCGCGCCCGGGCGGCCTCGGCTCGCCGCGAGCAGGGCCGGCATCAGGGCGACGATCAGCAGCCCGGGCAGCACGCTGGTGAGCGCCAGGATCGCCGGCGCCGCGGCCCCGACGAGGCCGGCGCCGATCAGGATCCCGGCGAGCACGAAGGTGACGGCACTGCCCAGGAGCAGGGCGCGCAGCGGCGACGCCGCGCCGTCGCGGTCCGACCAGAGTCCCACCGCGACGGCGCCGGCCGTGCCGCTCACCAGGGTCAGGAAAGCCTGGAGGCGCGACAGGCTCGCGGCCTCCCAGCCCTGACGCTGGAGGAGGTCGATCGAGAACGGCAGCTCGAACAGGCCGAGCGCCGCGTCGAGGCCGAAGCACAGGGCGAGCAGCCGCAGGGCGCGCGGCCGGCGCAGGGCGATCACGGTGCGGCGCAGGAAGCGGCGGAACGGGAGGCGCCGCGGCGCCGGCCCGCGGCGCTCGAGCGACCAGATCGGGTCGGCCGGCGCCTCGCGGACCAGCAGCATCGGCAGGCTCGCGACGATCGCGGCGACGAGCAGCCAGCGGGCGCTCGCGGCGAAACCCCAGTTCGCCAGCGTCCATCCGAAGACGGCGGCGCTGAGGCTCGTTCCGGCCACGAAGCCCGCGCGGGTGCAGGCGCTGACCCGGCCGAGTTCCCGGGTGGGGACGTGGTCCATGATCATCCGGTCGCAGGCGGTATCGAGGAGCGACGCGAACAGGCTGTGGACGAGGAAGACCGGACCGAGCGCGCCGACGGCGTCGCCCCCGGCGACGAGGAGCAGCGCCAGCGTCGCGTGGCATCCGACCAGCGCGGCGATCGCGAAGGGCCGGCGCCGTCCCATCCGCGTGTCTCCGGCCCGGTCCACCCAGGGGCCCCAGAGCAGGGGCTGCAGCGTCCAGGGCAGGCCGGCCAGGGCGAAGTGCAGCCCGACCTCGGTCGCCGGGACGCCCCTGGCCGCGAGGTGGTTGGCGAGCGCCGTCAGCGAGAAACCCGCGACGAGGCCCTGGTAGACGTAGGTGGCGAAGAAGACGCCGTAGCGGACGGACCGCCGGCCGAGGCTCGGTCTGCCCAGGAGGCCGACGCGGAGATCCGCGCTGGACCGCGTCACCGCGCGCGGCGCTTCTTGCAGGAGACGGCCCGCGATCCGATGCTGCTCATGCCCGCCCCATAGGATCGTCGCCCGTGCCGTCTCGCTCTCCCGACGCTAGCGCCCCAGCTCCCGCCTCGCGAGGTGTCGCGTGAGCGCGGTGCAGGTCTGGATCGTCGACCTGGCCCTGTCTCCGAGCCAGGTCGACCGGTGCGATGCCGTCCTCGACGCCGCGGAGCGCGCGCGGGCTGACCGTTTCCTGCGCCCGGAGGATCGGGCCCGGTTCCGCGCCAGCCACGCCGCGCTGCGGCTGGTCCTCGGCGACGCGCTCGGTCTCGCGCCGGCCGACGTCGAGCTCGCCGCCGGAGCCGGCGGCAAGCCGGAGCTCGCGGGCACGGCACGGGGCGCCGCCGACTTCAACCTCTCCCATTCCGGGGCGCGCGCGCTGATCGGGCTCACCCGCGGCGCGGCGATCGGCGTCGATGTCGAGGCCGTGCGGCCGATCGCGGACGCGCTGCGGATCGCGGCGGCCCATTTCGCCGCCGACGAGGTGTCGGCCCTGGCCGGGGCCCCGCGGAGCGCGGTCGAGCGGCGCTTCTTCGGTCTGTGGACCCGCAAGGAGGCGGTGGTGAAGGCGCTCGGCAGCGGCCTGTCGCTGCCCCTCGACCGGTTCAGCGTCAGCGTTCCGCCCGAAGCGCCGCGCCTTCTCCGGGCCGCCGGCGACGCGTCCTGGAACCTGGACGGTCCGTGGAGCCTGGCCGAGGTCGACTGCGGGCGCGATCACGTCGCCACGGTGGCGTGCCGATCCGCGGAGGCGGAGATCACCTGCCACCGTCTCCCGGACGACTGGCCCGATCATCTCGGCTGAAAAGGCGCAACACCGCGCTTGCGGTGGGGGAAAGGCGCGGCTATACACCCGCTCGCCGGCCCTGGCGGACACGCGGGACGGCCTTCGGAGTGTAGCGCAGTCTGGTAGCGCACCACGTTCGGGACGTGGGGGTCGCAGGTTCAAATCCTGCCACTCCGACCAAAATTCCCGCGATCTCAAATTCAGCGAGAACAGACGGTCACCCTTCGCGAGGGACCTCGCGGACGGATGACGCGTGGCTTCGGCGATCAGCGTTCGCGGATTCCCAGGCTCTCGCGAGAGTGGCCACCTCGATCGGACCGAAGGCGTCGAGCCTTCCCGGCCGCGCTTCAGGCCGGTCCCTGGCTCTCGCCCCGCCGATCACTGCTGAGCACTGCGCGCGGAGTATCCCGAGACCGCCCCGTCGGGCCCGTCCGAGCCGCGATCCTGGGATGACGTCTCCCCGGACCCCGCCGTGCCGTGGCTCTCGCCCTGCGGGGTGAGGGGCGCCATGGGCACGCTCTCCACGAGCAGCGCGATCATCTCGGACCGGGAGTTCAGGAGAATGGCCGGCGGCTCGCCGGTGATCTGCCGCCATCGCCTGACGAAATCGCCCGCCGGCAACTCGGCGAGGGCGTCCTGTTCGGTCGCGGGGTGGTCCGTTCTGGGGGCTGCGGACTGATCCATGCGCCTCAACGGCTCGGACCACGATTCGGCCTCAGCGTCCGCCCGGGATGGTGAAGCGAGCGTTGATCCGATCGCGGAAGACGAGGCCCGCAACGGCGGACCGGCGGGCGAGGCCCCGGGGGGCTCGGTGCGTAGAGGAGCACGCGCCTCTCCCCGACGAAAGCGTGCGCGCCGGTCAGTCCCTCGGCGGGACAGAGGGAGGCGCGTCGAGGAATGGACCCTGGCGCGCGGTCGATCGGGGTGTCGTCGTCCTCGTGGCTCCTCGTCGCCCGACGCAAATTATGAGTGTAGTCAGGCGGCGAGCCGGATGCCGGTTCCGCGGACTGCGCGGGGCGCGACCATCGCCTTGTCCCGGGGCAGCAGCAGGTCGATCTGCGAGCAGTGCAGCGCCAGGACGTTCTGCTCCTCCGCCATGGCACGCGCCGCGCCGCTGAACCGGCCGTTGGTCATCACGCACGCCGTGGTCGACCCGGCGCGCTCCGCCGCCGCCGCGACGTCCGAGATCGGGAGACACGCGACGTCGCGTTCCGCCCAATGCAGGCAAACGACGACGCGCGTCCGGGCCCGGAGGAGCACGAAGTGGTCCTGATCCTGGTAATCCAGGCGCCAGCCGGCTGCCTTCAGGCACCGTAGCATCAGCCCCTCGTAATGCGCCTGCGAGGTGCTCGCGCGGTCGACGAAGGTCCACGACGCGACCTCGGCCGGTAGGATCGACGCGAATTCCGCTCTGACCAGACGCCTGAAGGCGCGGAACCGGACGACGGCCCGGAGCGGGCGCGCGATATGGGCGCGGTGCAGCCTGCCGAGTTCCCGGTCCCAGAGCGCCTCGAACGCGGCCGCGTCGCGCGCGTGGTGCTCCATCCACCGGTTCTCGATGATCAGGCGCTCGATCTGCGGTCGGATCGCGCGGCGACACCGCTCGGTGACCCGCTCCTGCAGATGCAGCCAAGCGAGCAGAAGCAGGATGGCTATCACCCACAGGGCGAGGCTCGTCGCGAACATGGCGGCGGGACTTTGCGAAATAAGGCCGATGCCGCCATTTATCCGCCTCAGGAATTAAGCGGACATTGCCGATTACATGCGTGCTGAACTGCTCAGTGCAAGTCTTTGGAGATGGTGAATTCTAAATTTATGTCCGCCCAGCTGACGCTCAGGTCCGCATGGCCACGAACATGCTCCGGCCCTGCTGGTGGTAGTAGCCGCTCTCCATCGAGCCGCGGATGTCGCGTCCCAGCATGTCGTACTGCTCGTAGACCATGTCGAAGCCGCACTCCTTGAGAAGCTGGATCAGGGCCGGCTTGGTGGGCCAGAAGGAGCGCTTGTTGCTCCACGAGGTCCATTTGTGCGCCTCGAGCTGGCTCGTGTCGTCGAGATCGTGCTCGTGCATCCAGCGACCCGGCAGACCTTCGTTCTCTGCGGGCGGCGAGAGCTGGAACAGGGCCTCGTTGGTTTCGGTCGCGAAATGCGTGTGCAGGATGACCACGTCGCGGACGCATTCGGCCATGAGGCGGATGAAGGCGGCCGGCCTGTCGAGGTGGTAGAGCAGTCCGCAGCAGAAGGCGGCGTCGAAGGGGCCGTGGGCCGCCAGGTTCCACACGTCGTCGTTGACGAAGGCGAGGTCGGGGACGCCCGTCCCATCCTTGACCCGCAGGCAGTTCTCGAAGTTGGAGCGGCGCACCTCGACACCGGTGGCGCGCATCCCGGCGCGGGCGAATTCGAGCGTGTAGCCGCCCTCGAGGCAGCCCAGATCGACGATCGACCGGCCGGCCAGCCTGTGCCCGTAGAACAGCCGGAGCGAGCGCAGGGCCGCCTGAGTCCAGGGGCTGTCGGCGATCAGCCAGCCCGCCTCCGGCAAGGTCTCGGACCCGTCCGCGAGGCGGATGTTGTGTGCCGTGAACGTCATGCCGCCTCCCCACGCCGCCCACCCGTGCCGGGCAACGCCGTGGTCCGTCTATACGGGCGGCGGCCGATCGGTTCACGCGCTTTGTCGATCCACCCGTATCGAACAACTGGCCAGAGGGTCGGCTTGCAGGCGCCGCGGTTCGCTTCAGCGGCGGCTGCGCTGGAAGAAGCGGCGGATCGGACCGACGGCGGGAACGTCCTGTCGGACCGGCTGAGGTTCGGGATACCCCGCTGCCGACACTGCCGCATCCTCCGGTTCGGCAGTCCATCCATCCTGCCAGCGCAGATGCCGGACGGTGCCCCTGGTGGCTCCGGTCCGTTGCCGGAGCGCCAGAATCTCGAGGAACCGGGTCACGCGATGGGCGAATGTGTTGCCGTCGCGAACAACCCGCGCGGCCGCCGTCGCGAGCTTCTGTCTCAACCGACCGTTGCCGTCGAGCTCGCAGTGAAGGTGAAGCGCTTCGGCGGCGTTGTTGAAGTACAGGGCAGACTCGCCGTGCGGGAAGAGGGCGGCGCAATCGCGGTTGTACTGGGAAAGGCACGGGACGCCGTGTGAAGCGGCGTCGAAGCTTCGAAAATTCGGGCCGCCATTCATGTTCTGAATGTGAAAGATGTTCAGGCAGATGCGGTATCGCGCCATGTAGTCGCGCATCTGACGTTCGCCAACGACGCTATTGACGGTGAATTTGTCGAGGAGGTGGGGGGCTGCGGTCCAGAGTTCCTTGTGCCAGCTCGGCGGCCCCTGGATCTCCAGATCGGTCGCCGCGAAGTAAGAGAGGAGTTCCAGCCGGTGCATCGATGACTGGAAATTGAAATACTCCATCGCGTTGATCGGCGAGCCGTCGGGAAGAGTCCACGCCTCGTCGATCATGAAGAACGGCGATCGCATCCGGTCGCGGAGTTCGACCCCCACCGGCATCGGGCCGCTGCGGGATCCGACAAGACCGTCCTGTGAGCGCGCCGCGTACAGCGCGACGTGATGCAGTGATCCGAGGAAGCCGATCGAGGCGGCATCCCGGTTCTGCGGCGGCCGGGGATCGAAGCCCGCGAAGGGCAGCCAGTCGGCGCGGCCAGCCTGCGGATGTTCGGCGAAGTTGCTGCACGCGACGCTCAGCAACACGCTGTCCGGGATGGTGAGGCCGGAGAAGTAGAAGGGACTGTCTACGAACCACGCCGCGTGCGGCACGCCGCGCCGCGCGAGGCTGTCATAGATCGGCGCGCACAGGCCGACAGCGTTGATGCTGAGGGCGCCGTCGATCGCGATGCCGTCGGCTTCCAAGACGGCCAGCAGGGTCTCGGCGAGTTCCTCCGACTGACTGAGGTGTGTGTAGGCGAAGTTCGCGACGATGACGTCGCATCCGGCCGCCGCGAAGGCGTCGATGAGCCCGCTGCGGCTCGCATCGAGGATGCCGAAGACATCCATCAACAACAGTGTAGCCGTCGACATTCGCTCAGGCGTCTTCTTCCGTCTGTCTGAAAATCAGGAGCCGGTCGCGGCTCGTCACGGTGAGCGGATCGTTCTGCACCACCAGGCCGGGTTTTCGATCTGTGCAGCGCGCGCCGATCTCCGGGGGCTGCAGGATCCGAAGGCGCCGGTCGCCGATCGTGACTCGCGCGTAAAGGCTAGGCGGAAAAAGGTAGGCGCGCACATGCTGGCCAATCTGAGCCGCCGTGCGGTGGAAGTCGATCTCGGTTTGCGCGTAGTCGATATCCGCCTTGCCGAAATAGGTCGCCGCCGTGTCGTCCTGAACCACGGCGACCCCCGACAGGCCGCGTTCCGCCGTGACCGCCCCGAACTTGGCCGCGTTCCGCTCGATCAGCCGTACGCCCGCCTGTTCACACAGGCTGTAGACCTCGCGATTGGAGCGGCCCTCGATCGGGAATGTTTCCTGATCGACGAGGGCGCCGGTGTCGATTCCGGCATCGATGATGTGAAGTGACACGCCGAAGGTCGGGTCGCCGTTGAGGATGGCGAGCGTGATCGGAGCCATCCCGCGGTAGCGCGGAAGCGGCGAGAAGTGGAGATTGATGAGCCGGTCCTTTCCGTGCTCGATGACATCTTTTCTCAAGATGAGCGAGAACTGAACCGACAGAAGTAGAGTGGGCTCAATCTCGAAATACGTGCGGGCGAAAGATTCGGCATTGCTGACGCCGCGGCTCTCGATACCGAGACGGTGTGCCGCTTCGCGAGCGACGTGCGCGGAAGTCTTGTCCTTCTCGGCGTAGACGTACACGATCGTGTGATCGGGTAATTCACGTCGGACGATCTCGAGCGCGTCGGCGCATATCTTATTTTTCCCGCACAGGAGAATCGACGGCGTCTTCGACATCGCTACCGTGTCACCGAGTCCTGTTGCCGAGGTAGTTGTGCTGGCCGCGCGCGGTGGGAATGATCAGGTTCATCAAAATCAAATCGTCACGCGCGATCGATCGACCCTTACTCATATACATAGCAGCAGAAGTGAAGGAGCGCTGTCTCGCCGCAACAACATATCTCGCATGTCGTTTTGTCGCAGGTAATACACCCACCCGTTGTGTCCGCGGGTTGCAAGACGCGCTCGGCGCGCGCCCGCAGGTGTGGCCGCGACGCAGCCTGCCGAACGGCGTATGTAGCCGCCCGATGGATCCGTCCTCTCACCGCCGAGCCGGC
Organism: Methylobacterium sp. A52T; assembly: GCF_053346095.1. Lineage (NCBI taxonomy): Bacteria > Pseudomonadati > Pseudomonadota > Alphaproteobacteria > Hyphomicrobiales > Methylobacteriaceae > Methylobacterium > Methylobacterium sp. A52T. Next base: position 29,555 of record NZ_JBKFBI010000007.1, read on the forward strand.
CGGCGACCCGCTGAATGGGTCGGCTTCGCGCGCAGCTTCCTCGTCTGCGCCACCCTCATGGGCTTGGCGCTGATCGGCTTCGTGGCCGCGGTCGATCCCTACGGGCTGCGGGCCGCGCCCGGGCATCCGCCGGGGCCGATCATGGACGCCAATCAGCGGCTCTCCTATCCGCAGATCGCCCGCGGGGGGCCGTTCGACGCGGCGGTCTTCGGCACCTCGACGGCGCGGCTGCTCGACCCGCAGGCCCTCGACGCGGCCTTCGGCCTCCGGTTCGCCAATCTGGCGGTGAATGCCGCGACGCCCGACGAGCAGGGCCGGCTCGCCGCGCTGTTCCTGGCCCGCCGGCCGGTCCGCGCGGTCCTGTTCGGCCTCGACGCCCCGTGGTGCGCCGCCGCGCCGCCGGCCCGGACCGCCCATGCCTTTCCCGACTGGCTCTACGCGGACCGCGCGCCCGGCGATGTCCTGCGTCAGGTCAGCCTGCGCTCGGTCACGACGGCCGTCCGGGCCGGGCTCGCCGATCTCGGGCTGGCCCGGGCGCGGATCCGCGGCGACGGCTACGCGGTCTTCACCCCCCCGGAGGCGCGCTACGACCTCGCGCGCGCCCAGGCCCATATCCGCGCCGGCCGCGTGGACTCGGCGGCGGCGGACGCCCCCGAGCTGCCGATGCCGGCCCTCGACCGCCTGGACGATCTCCTCGGTCGCGTGCCCGCCGAGGCCCTGAAGATCGTGGCCTTCATGCCGGTCCACGCGGGGGCGCAGGGCTCACCGGGATCGGCGGCGGGCCTTCGCGAGGAAGCCTGCAAGGCGCGCGCCGCGGCCATCGGGAAGCGCCGGGGCGCGGTCGTGGTGGATTTTCGCCGGATCTCGCCGCTGACGACCCGGGACGCGAATTACTGGGACGCGCTGCATTACCGCCTGCCCGTGGCGGCGCGCGTCGTCTCGGATCTCGCGCGCGCCGTCGCCACCGGCCGCGACGATCCGGACGGAATCTACCGGGTGCTCGCGCACCCGTGACGCCCGGTCAGGCGGCGGCGCGCTCGGCGCTCGCCCAGCCCGCGCGGGTCTCGGCGCAGTAATCCGCGTAGCGGCCGTCCCGGATCGCCGCGCGCGCGCCGGCCATCAGATCCTGGTAGTAGGCGAGGTTGTTCCAGGTCAGCAGCATCATCCCGAGGATCTCGTTCGAGCGCACGAGGTGATGCAGGTAGGCGCGGGAATAGTCCCGCGCGGCCGGACAGGTCGAGGCCTCGTCGAGCGGCGCGGTGTCCTCCGCGTGGCGGGCGTTGCGCAGGTTGACCCGTCCGTGGCGCGTGTAGGCGAGGCCGTGCCGGCCGGCGCGGGTCGGCATCACGCAGTCGAACATGTCGATGCCGCGGGCGACCGCGCCGAGGATGTCGTCCGGCGTGCCGACGCCCATCAGGTAGCGGGGCTTGGCGGCGGGCAGGTGCGGCTCGACCGTCTCGATCATGGCGAACATGACCGCCTGGGGCTCGCCCACGGCGAGGCCGCCCACCGCGTAGCCCTTGAGATCGAGATCCGTCAGCGCGCGGGCGCTCTCGACGCGCAGGGCCGGCACGTCGCCGCCCTGGACGATGCCGAACAGGGCCCGTCCGGGCTGCTCGCCGAACGCGACGCGGCAGCGCTCGGCCCAGCGCAGCGACAGGTGCATGGCCTTCTCGATGGCCGCGTGGTCCGCCGGCAGGCGGACGCACTCGTCGAGCTGCATCTGGATGTCGGAGCCGAGCAGCCCCTGGATCTCGATGGAGCGCTCCGGGCTCATGTGATGCGCGGTGCCGTCGATGTGCGAGCGGAAGGTCACGCCCTGCTCGTCGATCTTCCGCAGGGCGGAGAGCGACATCACCTGGAAGCCGCCGGAATCCGTCAGGATCGGCCGGTCCCAGTTCATGAAGCGGTGCAGGCCGCCGAGCCGGGCCATGCGCTCCGGGCCGGGCCGCAGCATCAGGTGGTAGGTGTTGCCCAGAACCACGTCGGCGCCGAGATCGCGGACCTGGCCGGGATACATGGCCTTGACGGTCGCGGCCGTGCCCACCGGCATGAAGGCCGGGGTCCGGATCTCGCCGCGCGGGGTCGCGATCACGCCGGTGCGGGCGGTGCCGTCCCGGGCCAGCAGGTCGAAGCGGAAGGGAGCGCTGTCGGTCATGGGGTGTCCGCGCCCGGGCCCGGGAAGAGCAGGCTGGCGTCGCCGTAGGAGTAGAACCGGTACCCGGCGGCAATCGCGTGCGCGTAGGCCGCCCGCATCGTCGCGAGGCCGGAGAACGCTGAGACCAGCATGAACAGCGTCGAGCGCGGCAGGTGGAAGTTGGTCACGAGGGCGTCGACGGCGCGGAACCGGTAGCCCGGCGTGATGAAGATCTCGGTGGGCCCCGAGAAGGGCGCGAGCGTCCCGTCCGGGCGGGCCGCGCTCTCCAGCAGCCGCAGCGCCGTGGTCCCGACCGCGACGATCCGGCCGCCCGCGGCCCGCGCGGCGTTCAGGGCCTCGGCCGTGGCGGCGTCGAGGATGCCGATCTCCGCGTGCATGCGGTGGGCCTCGGTGTCCTCGGCCTTGACCGGCAGGAAGGTCCCGGCGCCGACATGCAGCGTGACGTGGTGGCGCCGCAGACCGGCGGCGTCGAGATCGGCCAGCAGCGCGTCGGAGAAGTGAAGGCCGGCCGTGGGAGCCGCGACCGCCCCCGGATTGCGGGCGTAGACCGTCTGGTAATCGGTGGCGTCGCGGTCATCCGTGGCGCGCTTGCCCGCGATGTAGGGGGGCAGCGGCAGGGCACCCTCCGCGGCGATGGCCGCGTCGAGGTCGGGCCCGGCCCGGTCGAAGGCGAGGACGATCTCCCCGGCCTCGGCCTTCTCGAGAACGGTCGCCGCCAGATCGCCGAAGCGCAGCGCGTCGCCCGCCGCGAGGCGCTTCGCCGGACGCGCGAAGGCGCGCCAGCGGTCGGGAGCCTCGCGCAGGTGGAGCATCACCTCGGTGCGCTGGCCGGGGGCGCCGGGCCGTGTGCGCACGCCGTTCAGCCGGGCCGGGATCACCCGCGTGTCGTTGAAGACCAGCGCGTCGCCGGCCCGGAGGGCATCGGGCAGGTCGCGCACGGTCCGGTCGGCCAGCGGCGCGCCGGGGCGGACCACGAGCATCCGCCCGGCGTCGCGCGGCTCGGCCGGGCGCAGGGCGATGCTGGTCTCCGGCAGCTCGAAATCGAAGAGGTCCACGCGCATCGCCGGCTGCCTGCACCGAACGGCACGCGGTTTCAACCGCGGAACCGCCGGGGAGCGCGTCCGTTTCCAGCGTCACCGAGACGCGAGGCCCCCGATCCATGCCCTGGTACGCCGTTCGCCCCCGTGACGCCGCCGATCCCCGCTGGCCGCTCCCCGGCACGTCCGAGATCGTGCTGAAGGCCGAGGATCCCGACACCGCCCGCGCGAAGTTCGAATCGGCCTACCCGAGCCAGCCCTTCGGCAGCCCCGGGATCCCGGTGCCGAATACCGGCGCCGGCAGCTTCCGCGGCGATCCGGACGCCCTGGTCGTGGCCGAGACGGGCGAGCCGCCGGCGCCGCGGGGGAGCGACGCGTGACGCCCCGCGGTCGCCCCCGGCGGGTCACCCTCGACGGGCAACTCCTCGGGTACTGGGAGCGCGAGGCCGCCCGGCTGGAGACCCTCGCCGCCGGAGCGCGCTTCGCCTGGCAGCGCCGTCGCTACCTGCGGAAGGCGGAGGCCGCGCGCGCCAAGGCGGAGCCGAGCCGGCGGCGCGAGGCCGCCCGCGACAACGGCGGCGCGTCGGAGACTTAGCCGCGGCTAACACGTTTTCGGCGGCGTCGAACCTTTGCCGTGGCCTTGGCCGCGGCCTGTGCCGTATGGGCGCGGCGTCACCCCAACGGCGCGAACCATGGACCGCACCCAGAAAGCCGCCCTCTTCAGCGCGGGCATCGGCCTCGCCGTCACGGCGATGAAGTTCTACGCGGCGTGGCTCACCGGCAGCCTCGCCCTGTACTCCGACGCGCTGGAGAGCATCATCAACGTGGTCGCCGCGGTCGGCGCCTTCGTGGCCCTGCGGGTCGCCGCGCGCCCGGCGGACGAGGACCATCCCTACGGTCACCACAAGGCCGAGTTCTTCTCGGCGGTGATCGAGGGCGCGCTGATCGTGGTGGCGGCGCTGCTGATCCTGCGCGAGTCCTATTTCGGGCTGCTCGCTCCGAAGCCCCTCGACGCGCCCGCGGTCGGCCTCGCGATCAACTTCGCGGCCGGTGTCGTCAACGCGCTCTGGGCGGCGGCGCTGATGCGCTGGGGCCGGCGGTGGCGGTCGCCGGCCCTGATCGCCGACGCGCGCCACGTCTTCGCCGACGTGGTCACGTCCTGCGGCGTCCTGGCCGGCGTCGGCGCCGTGGTGGTGACGGGCTACCCGGTCCTCGACCCCGTGGTGGCCGGGCTGGTCGCCATGAACATCCTGTGGTCCGGCTTCCGCATGGTCCGGGAATCGGTGGACGGCCTCATGGACAGGGCCGCCCCGGCCGAGATGGTGAGCCAGATCCGGTCGCTCATCTCCCAGCACGGCGAGGGCGCGCTGGAGGCGCACGACGTGCGCACGCGCTCCGCCGGTCAGGCGACCTTCATCGACTTCCACCTCGTCGTCCCCGGGGCGATGACCGTCGAGGACTCGCACGCGATCTGCGACCGGCTGGAATCTGCCCTGGAGACGACGATCCCCGGGGCGGTGGTGACCATCCACGTCGAGCCCGGCGAGGAGGCCAAGGCGCGGGGATTGCCGGTGCTGTAGGCCGCCGATCAGCTCCAGGCGTGGAGCGGCGGGTTCACGCCGTTGAGGGCGTGGTTGCCGACGATCGCGTATTTCCAGCGGACCGGGTCATGCAGGGTGTGCGTGCGCGCGTTCCGCCAGTGACGGTCGAGATTCTCGGCGGCCAGAGTCGAGCGGGTCCCAGACAGCTCGAACAGCTTGTTCGACGCCGCCAGGGCAACCTCGGTGGTCAGCACCTTCGCCTCGGCGACCGCGATCTGCGCCGCCGCGACCGTCTCGGCGTCCGGCCGCGCGACGGCCGCGTCGAGGGCGAGGCCGGCCCGGTCGAGCAGCGCCTCGGCGGCGTGCTGCCGGATGGTCAGGTCGCCGACCGCCTGGATCGTGTAGGGATCGTCGGACGCCCGCTCCAGCCCACTGTCGATCCAGGGGCGGGCCTTCTCGCGGACGAAGCCGATGGTGTCGTCGAGGGCCTCGCGGCCGATCCCGGCATCGACCGCGGCCTGGATGATCTGGAACACGGCACCGTCGGCGGTCGGCGCCGCGTAGCCCTTCCAGGCCGGCACCAGATGGGTCTTGGGCACGCGCACGTCGTCGATCAGCACGGTCCCGCTCGCCGTGCCGCGCTGGCCGAAGCTCGACCAGTCGTCGATCACCGTGAGTCCGGGCGCGTCCCGCTCGGCGATGGCGTACCAGGCGCGTCCCTCGGCATCGAGGGCGACGATCGGCACCAGATGCGCGAGGAGGGCGCCGGTGGCGTAGAACTTCCGGCCGCTCACCACGACGTGGTCGCCGTGATCGGTGAAGCGCGTGTCGAAATCGGCCGCCCGCTTGGTGCCGCGCTCCGAGAAGGCGTTGCCGAACCGCGTTCCGCGCAGGACCTCGCCGAACAGCAGCTGCTTCTGCGCCTCGTCCGACACCGTCCGGATCGCCGCCAGGATGCCGAGATGGTTCTGGGCGATCTGCGCGATGGCGGGATCGGCGGCCGCCACGATGGCGATGACCTGCGCGAGGGTCCGGTAGGAGAGTTCCGGGCCGCCATAGGCGCGCGGCACGTTGATCGACCAGAGGCCGCTCTGCGAGAAGGCGTCGAGCTCCTTCAGCGGCCGCACGGCCTGGCGGTCCCGCTCCGACGCGCCGGCCCGGAACGCGGCCGCGAGCCCGTGAGCCACGGCCAGCGCCTCGGCGTCGTCACGGATCACGTGGGCGGGTGAGGGCGGCCGCGCGGGGCCGGGAGCGCCCGGGTGGTGTTCCGGCTCGAGCGTGCGCGCATCGACGGCGATGTTCATGGCTCACTCCGATCTGTCGGGATACGGTTCGGCGGGCGGCGCTCAGGCCGCCTCGGCGCGCCGGTCGCGGGCGGCCTCGAGGGCGCGGACCCGCGGGATCACGTGCGCGCCGAAATACGCGACGTCCTCCTGGAAATGCAGGAAGGCCAGCAGGGCGAGGTCCGCTCCGGCATCCTTCAGCGCCAGGATCCGCTCGGCGATCTGGTCGGGCGTGCCGATCAGGTTGGTCTTGAAGCCGTCGTTGTACTGAACGAGATCCTCGAAGCTCGACTTCGCCCAGTTGCCTTCCCCTTCCGGCGAGGCCTTGCCGGCGTTCTTCACCTCGTGACCGAAGGCCTTCACGGCGTCCGGGTCGGCGCTGTCGATGATGTCCTGAAGGACGGCGCGGGCCTCCTCCTCGGTGTCGCGGGCAATGACGAAGGCGTTGACGCCGATCCGGGGATGATTGCGGGTCTCGGCCGACTTGGCGCGGATATCGTCCACCTGGGCGCGGATCGTCTCCGGCGTACCGCCATTGGTGAAGTACCAGTCCGACACGCGGGTCGCCATGTCGCGCGCGGCGCGCGACGAGCCGCCCTGGAAGATCTCGGGCAGCGGCTGGGCCGGCTTCGGCTTCAGCGTGTAGTCGCTGTAGCGGTAGAAGTCGCCGCGGAAGGTGAAATTGTCCTGCGTCCAGATCCCGCGCAGGCTTCGGATGAACTCCTCCGACCGGCGGTAGCGCTCGTCGTGGTCGAGCCAGGGCTCGCCGATCGCCCGGAACTCGCCCGAGAACCAGCCCGAGACGATGTTCACCGCGATGCGGCCTTCGGTGAGCTGCGAGATCGTGGCGATCTGCTTGGCGGCGAGGGTGGGATGCCACGGGCCGGGCAGGAGCGCGGCGATCACCTTGAGCTTGGTAGTCGCGGCCAGCAGTGCGTGGCTGAAGGCGACAGATTCGTGCTGGTACTCGGCGCCGTAGCCCGCGGTGAACCGGATCTGCGTCAGCCCATAATCGAACCCCGCCTCCTCGGCGATCTGCGCCAGCTTCCGATTGTACTCGGCGTCCCAGCTCGTGCGCTGGGGGATCTTGCTGATGACAAGCCCCCCGGAGACATTGGGCACCCAGTAGGCGAAGCGGATCGGCTCGCGCGCCGCCGCGTCGGCGAGATGGCTGGTCATCCGGCGTTACCTCAGTTGCACGGCGGTCCGGCGCCGTGTCGTCTTCGGATGATCGCCGCGAACTGAATACACTATGCAGAACGCGGCCGATCGCTCAAGAACACTGAAAGTATTCCGGGGCGACGGCCGTCGGTCAAAGGAACGGGTTACCGTTTTTCAGCCGATCTCGGCGAGACTTTTCTTCGCCGAGATCCTGCGCGCGCGGCTTTATCCTAGGCGGCGCGGGCCGCGGGCGAATCGTGCAGGCGGCGCCACGCGAAGACCGAGAACACGCCGATCAGGCAGGCGGCGAGGCCGAACCACGTGAATGCGTACTGCAGGTGGTTGTTCGGCAGGTCGACCCGGAGCTGGCCGCCGCGCGGCCACGTCGTCTGCCCGGGAACGGCGTCGGCCTCGATCAAGTAGGGCTCGACCGTTCCGAGACCGCGCGCCGCCGCGATGCCGGCGATGTCCCGGTTGAACCACTCCCCGCGGGCGGGATCCGGTTCCGGCACGAACATTCCTCGCGCCTCGCTCGCGCGGAGAATGCCGGTGACCGTCGTCGACCCGTCGGTCAGGCCGTCCCGGCGATCGCTCTGCGCCTTCAGCTCCGTGGGAACGAAGCCCCGGTTGATGATCACCATGCTCCCGTCGTCCCGGCGGAATGGCGTGAGCACGTAGTAGCCCTGCAGGGCGCGGCCCGGCGTCTCGCCGGGCGCCAATCCGTGCACGAGCGTTTCCCGGTCGTTGAGGAACTGACCGCTGACCCGGACGTGCCGGAATTCGTCGCGCGCCGGATCCCAGGCCGCTGCGGCCGGAGGTGCCACCGGCTCCGCGCGGCTCTGACGCACGATCCGGGCGATCAGGTCTTCCTTCCAGGCCCTTCGCTCGAGCTGCCAGGTCCCCAGCCCCAGCAGGATGGCCAGGGCAACCAGCGAGGCGAGTCCCGGCGCGACCAGGTCGCGCCAGCCAGCCCGGTGCGGTCCGCTCGCGGTCACGGCTCGAAGCGCCCTTGCTCCGCCCGGTTGCTGAACTGCAGGGCGATGAGCAGGCCCTTGAGGGGCCGCACCAGAATCAGGCTGAGACCGACCGAGAGGGTCAGGGCCACCAGGGCGTGGACCCAGATCGGCGGCTCGTAGGTGATCTCCAGCCAGAGGGCGAGACCGACCACGATCAGGCCGACGATCGACATGACGAAGAAGGCCGGCCCGTCCGCGGAGTCGAAATGCGCGTAGTCGAGCCCGCACGCCTCGCAGGAGGGGCGCAGGCTCAGGAACCCTTTGAACAGGTGACCCTCGCCGCAGCGCGGGCACCGGCCGCGCAGGCCGGTCGGGATCGGTGGCGGCGGCGAGTAGGTTCGGTTGTTCACGGGCACACTCCAGACCTGTTCCGTGCGGGGCCCCATCGACCCGCGCGCGGGCCGTCCTCGTCGATACGGCGTTCGCGCGGCGTCGGAAACGCAGAAGGGCGGCCTGAGCCGCCCTTCGCAGATCCGCCCTGCGGCGACGGGATGGTTCCGCTCAGTGAGCGCCGCCGCCGTGGAAGACCCCCGAACCCCACACGTAGATGGCGGCGAACAGGAACAGCCACACGACATCGACGAAGTGCCAGTACCAAGCGGCGAACTCGAAGCCGAGGTGCTGACGCGGGGTGAACTGGCCCGCGTAGACGCGGAACAGGCACACCGCCAGGAAGATCGTGCCGATGATGACGTGGGCGCCGTGGAAGCCCGTCGCCATGAAGAAGGTCGACGAGTAGATGCTGCCCGAGAAGCCGAACTCGGCGTGGCTGTACTCGTAGGCCTGGCAGGCGGTGAACAGCACGCCGAGGATGATCGTCAGCCACAGGCCGTACTTCAGGCCCTTGCGGTCGCCCTCGATCAGCGCGTGGTGCGCCCAGGTGACGGTGGTGCCCGAGGTCAGCAGGATCAGCGTGTTCAGGAGCGGCAGATGCCAGGGGTCGAACGCCTCGATGCCCTTCGGCGGCCAGACACCGCCGGTGAACTCCACGCGCGAGACCTGGATCGGGTCGGCGGTGTAGAGGGCGGCCTCGAAGTAGGCCCAGAACCACGCGACGAAGAACATCACCTCGGAGGCGATGAACATCATCATGCCGTAGCGGTGGTGAAGCTGGACGACGCGGGTATGGTCCCCGGAATTGGCCTCGTGCGCGACGTCCTTCCACCACGAGTACATGGTGTAGAGAACGCCGATCGTGCCGGCCCCGAAGATGTAGGGACCGGGGGCCAGGGTGCCGATCGTGAGGCTCTTCATCCAGAACACGGCGCCGAACGCCATGAGGAAGCCCGAGAAGGCCCCGATCAACGGCCACGGGCTCGGATTCAGGATGTGGTAGTCGTGATTCTTGGCGTGCGCCTCGGCCATCGTCCCGTCGCTCCTCACCCTCGCGCCCTGCGCCGTTCCCGGCCTTACGCTGTTCGTTGCTTGCCCCAGGCCGGGCGCGGCACGCACCACGCCCAAGCTTGCTGGCAGCTTTAGTCGCTGCGGCCCCGTGTTGTCACGGGTCCGCGATCAGAAATCGCCCTTCGTTCCCGAGGAAGACGATTTCGCCACCGTCGCCTTCACGGGTTCACCGTTCTTGGAGGCGAAGTAGGTGTAGGACAGCGTCATCTCCGAGAGATGCGCGGTGTTCGAGTCGTCCCGAACGGCCGGATCGACGTAGAACACCACCGGCACGTCCAGCGTCTCGCCCGGCTGGAGCGTCTGCTCGTTGAAGCAGAAGCACGCGATCTTGACGAAGTAGCCGCCCATCAGACCCGGCTGGACGTTGAAGGTCGCCACGCCCGCGGAGGGCGCGCTGCCGGTGTTCTGCACGCGGAAGAAGACCGTCTTGGTCTCGCCGAGCTTCGCCTCGACGCTGCGCACTTCCGGGATGAACTTCCAGGGCAGCCCCGGAGCGACGTTCGTGTCGAAATGGACGACCATGCTGTCATCGGTCCGCGCCGCGGAGGCCGAGAGCGCCGGTCCCTGCCGGGGCGTGCCGTCGTAGCCGGTCGCCTTGCAGAAGGCGTCGTAGAGCGGCACCGACGCGAAGGCGAGGCCGATCATGCCCACGGCGAGACCCGCGCAGGCGAGGGCGGTGCGCGTCGCGGCCCGGTTCGATCCTGATGGCGGAATGGTCATTGGGGGCGCCTCAGAGCGGCCGGGTCAGGATCTGAGGGCCGAGCTTGACGATCGTCAGCACGAAGAACAGCAGGACCCAGGCCCCCAGCGCCAGCGCGATCGCGATCGAGCGCTTGCGGCGCCGCGCCTCCTGCTCGGGCGTGAGCGGCGGGTACTGGATCTCGGGATCCGCCATGGCGCTCAACCCAGGACCGGGCGGAACAGGCCGAAGCTCTGCTCGGCCAGCAGCGCCGAGAACAGCGCGAACAGGTAGAGGATCGAGAAGCCGAACATGCCCATGGCAGCGCGCCGCTCGGCATCGCCCTCGGGGTTCCGCAGCACGCGGATGCTGAAGGCCACCATGCCCAGGCCGCCGAGGAGGCCGACCACCGCGTAGACGAGGCCACCGAAGCCCAGGGCCACCGGAACGAGGCCGAGGGGGGCGAGGAGCAGCGAGTACCACACGATCTGGCGGCGGGTGGAGGCCGGGCCGGCGACGTTCGGCATCATCGGGATGCCGGCGCGGGCGTACTCGTCGGCCTTGATCAGGGCGAGCGCCCAGAAGTGCGGCGGCGTCCAGATGAAGATGATGGCGAACAGGATCAGCGACTCGATCCCGATCGACCCGGTCACCACCGCCTGGCCGATGACCGGCGGCAGGGCGCCGGCGGCGCCGCCGATGACGATGTTCTGCGCGGTCGCCCGCTTCAGCCACATCGAGTAGACCACCGCGTAGAACACGATGGTGAAGGCGAGGAGCGCGGCGGCCAGGAGATTGGCGGCGAGCCCGAGCACGACCACCGAGGCGACCGAGAGGAACAGCCCGAAGCCCAGCGCCTCCTCGGAGGTGATCCGGCCCGACGGGATCGGCCGGGTGGCGGTCCGGCTCATGACCGCGTCGATGTCCGCGTCCCACCACATGTTGAGGCAGCCGGAGGCTCCGGCGCCGACCGCGATGGCGAGGAGCGAGATCGCCCCAATGGCCGGCTGCACGTGGCCCTGCGAGACCACCATCCCGACCAGCGCCGTGAAGATCACGAGGACCATCACCCGCGGCTTCAGCAGGGCGAAGTAGTCCGGAACGTCGCCGCCGGCGGTCGTGAGGGCGGGGGCCGGAACGTCCGGGCCGATCGTGTTCGTCAGGCTCGTCATCGCGTCTGCCGCTGCTGTACCGGCGCCCGGCCGCGCGCGTCACGGCCGAGTCGTGTCTCGAATTCGACGTGCTCCAAGGATCGGCGTGAGCGGGGCCCAGGAAGTCTCCCTCGGCCCGTGCGGATCGCCCTCATCGCTCGCCCTTGCCGGGAGGTCGGCCGACCGGCCTCCGGGGAAGGGCGAGGGCCGCGGACGCGGCCCTCGCGGGGTGTCTATCAGTGCGCGCCTGGCTCGTCGACGATGCGGGGCAGCGTCTCGAACTGGTGGAACGGGGGCGGGGAGGAGAGCGTCCACTCGAGGGTGGTGGCGCCTTCGCCCCACGGGTTGTCCGCGGCCCGCTCCTTCGAGCGGAAGGCCAGGACGACGCCGATCACGAACACGAACATGCCGAGACCGAAGATGTGGCCGCCGTAGGTCGACACCTTGTGCCACTGGGCGAACGCGTCCGGGTAGTCGGCGTAGCGGCGCGGCATGCCGGCCAGCCCGAGGAAGTGCATCGGGAAGAACAGGACGTTCGCGCCGATGAAGGCCAGCCAGAAGTGCAGCTTGCCGGCCCATTCGGGGATGATGTGGCCGGTCATCTTCGGGAACCAGTAGTAGACACCGGCGAAGATGATGAACACGGCGCCGAGGGACAGCACGTAGTGGAAGTGCGCGACCACGTAGTAGGTGTCGTGCAGGTACTTATCGACCGCCGAGTTGGCGAGCACGACGCCGGTGACGCCGCCGACGGTGAAGAGGAAGATGAAGCCCACCGCCCAGTGCATCGCGGCGGTGAAGCGGATGGAGCCGCCCCACATGGTGGCGATCCACGAGAAGATCTTCACGCCGGTCGGGACCGCGATCACCATCGTGGCGAACACGAAGTAGGATTGCGTCTGCAGCGACAGGCCGACCGTGTACATGTGGTGCGCCCACACGACGAAGCCGACGACGCCGATCGCCACCATGGCGTAGGCCATCGCGAGGTAGCCGAATACCGGCTTGCGCGAGAAGGTGGCGATGATGTGCGACACGATGCCGAAGGCCGGCAGGATCATGATGTACACTTCGGGGTGACCGAAGAACCAGAACAGGTGCTGGTACAGGATCGGGTCACCGCCGCCGGCCGGGTCGAAGAAGGTCGTGCCGAAGTTGCGGTCGGTCAGCAGCATCGTGATGGCGCCCGCGAGCACCGGCAGCGAGAGCAGCAGCAGGAACGCGGTCACCAGCTCGGCCCAGGCGAAGAGCGGCATCTTGTGCAGCGTCATGCCGGGGGCGCGCATGTTCAGGATGGTGGTGATGAAGTTGATGGCGCCGAGGATCGAGCCCGCGCCCGAGAGGTGCAGGGCGAAGATCGCGAAGTCGACGGCCGGGCCGGGATGGCCGGCGGTCGAGAGCGGCGGGTAGACGGTCCAGCCGGTGCCGGCGCCGGACGCGCCGGGCGCGCCCTCGACGAACAGCGAGCAGAGCAGGGAGCAGAAGCCCGCCACCGTCAGCCAGAACGAGATGTTGTTCATGCGCGGGAACGCCATGTCCGGCGCGCCGATCATGAGGGGCACGAACCAGTTGCCGAAGCCGCCGATCAGCGCCGGCATCACCATGAAGAACACCATGATGAGCCCGTGGCCCGTGACGAACACGTTGTAGGTCGCGGGGTTCGAGAAATACTGCAGGCCGGGCGCCTCCATCTCCATCCGGATGCCGAAGGAGAGGAACGCGCCGATCATGCCGGCGCAGAAGGCGAACAGCAGGTAGAGGGTGCCGATGTCCTTGTGGTTCGTCGACAGGAACCAGCGGGCGAAGAACGACGGCTTGTGGTCGTGGACCTCATGGGCCCCGGCATGGGCTGCGGCTGTAGCCATGGATTCGAATGCCTTGTGGATCTGATGGGGTCTGTTCGATCAGCCGGGGCTCAGCGGGCCTCGGCGAAGCTCGTGCCGTTGTCGATGCGGGCGTACTTGGTCTTCGCCTCCTTCAGCCAGTCGGCGTAGGCCTGCTCGCTGACCACGCGGACCACGATGGGCATGTAGGCGTGGCGCTGGCCGCACAGCTCGGAGCACTGGCCGTGGAAGGTGCCCTCCTTGTCGGCCTTGAACCACATCTGGTTCAGGCGGCCGGGGACGGCGTCGATCTTGAAGCCGAAGGCCGGCATCGCCCAGGAATGCAGCACGTCGGCGGCGGTGACCTGGATCTTCACGATCTTGTTGACCGGAACGACCATCTCGTTGTCGGTCTGGAGCAGGCGCGGCTGCTTGTCCTCGTCGATGTTGGCATCGAACGTGAAGCCGCCGCCGGCCTCGGTCTGCGGGTACTCGTATGACCAGTACCAGGCGTGGCCGACGACCTTGACGATCATGTCGGCCTTCGGGTCCGAGAGCTGCGTGCGCAGCAGGCGGAACGACGGGATCGCCACGGCTACCAGGATCAGCACCGGCACGATCGTCCAGGCGACCTCGATGGCGGTGTTGTGCGTGGTGCGCGACGGGGTCGGGTTCCGCTTCTCGCCGAAGCGGTAGACGCACCACAGGATGAGCCCGAGGACGAACACCGAGATGACGAGGGACAGCCAGTGCAGGCCGATCTCGAAGTTCAGGATGTCGCGCGCGTTCTCGGTGACCGGGATCTGCCGATCCATCTCCCACGGCACGGGCTGACCAAAGCCCGCGGCCTGCGCGCCGGATATCGGGAAGAGCAGGGCGCCGAGAGCGGCGAGGCTCCAGAGTGACCGGTTGATCGTCCGCACCGTCCGCATCTGCCTCTCGTGGCTCCCCTGAAACTGTCTGGCTGCCGCCGGACCTCCCCGTCTTGAACGCGTGCGGGATTGTACCGACGTGACGGAGTACCGGTTGTGTCACCCGGCATTATCCGACCGGCGCTTCAGACCACAAGGGCCGGCCACGTGCAACCGCACAAGCGTCGCATCGCGCGCTTTCCCGCCAGTTGACGGCGCCTCGTGGCGTCGGCGCACTAGGGGTCGGCGAAATCGTTCCCCGTCGCATCGCGCCGGGGATGAAGCGTCGCGACGCGTTCGTGCCACGCCTGCGGAGTTCGAGATGTCCACCCAAACCGGCAGCCCCACCTCCGGTCCTCTGCCCTGCGCGGTGCCGGCGCCAATGCAGGTGATGACCTATACGGGCTCGGCGCCGAGGCCGGACACGCGGGCGCTGGCCGTCGAGGCGCCGGTCAACCTCGTCTACGGCAGCGTGCCGCACGCCGTCATGATGGCGACGCCTGCCGACCTCGAGGATTTCGCCTACGGCTTCAGCCTGACGGAGGGCATCGTCGACAGCGCGGAGGAGATCCGCGCGACCCGCGTGGAGACGGCGCCGGACGGCCTGCGCCTCCACGTCGATCTCGCGCCGGGACGGCTCCGCGAGCACCTGGCGCGCAAGCGCGCGATCAGCGGCCGCACCGGCTGCGGGGTCTGCGGCATCGAGGACCTGGCGCAACTGCCACGGGCCGGGGAGCGTGCGGACTCCGAAGTCCGGTTCGGGCTGCCCGCCATCGCCCGCGCCCTGTCGAATCTCGACAGCGCCCAGCGCCTCGGCGCGGAGACGCGCGCGGTCCACGCCGCGGCCTGGGCGCGCCTCGACGGCGGCCTCGCGGCGGTGCGCGAGGATGTCGGCCGCCACAACGCTCTGGACAAGCTGATCGGCACCCTGATGCGGACCGGGACGCCCGCGGACTCGGGCTTCCTGGTCATCACCAGCCGCTGCTCGTTCGAGATGGTCGAGAAGGCCGCGCGGCTCGGCGCGGCCGTGATCGTCGCCATCTCGGCGCCGACGTCGCTGGCCCTCGACAGGGCCCGGTCCTACGGCATGACGCTCTGCGCCATCGCGCGGGCCGACACGGTGACGGTGTTCACTGGAGCCGAGCGGCTGACGGACGGCGCGTGACGCGCCGGTCCCGTCCGCCGAATTTACTCGGCCTGGCCCGGGACAATGGTCGCGCCGCCGATCACCCGGACCGGCTTCTTGTCGGTGGGCGGATCCTTCCAATCCTTTGCGGCCGGCTTGGCCGTCTCGGCCACGGCGGCGTCGGCCGGCTTCGACGGGGCGGCGGGTCGCGCAGCAGGAACCGGGGCGGGGGCCTTCTCGATCGCCGCCGCCTTGATCTCGGGCGCGGGACCGGCGTTCGGATCCGCCTTGGCCGTATCGGCCGGCGGGAGCTTGGGGGCCGGTGCCTCCGGGGACGTGCGGGGCGGCGGCTTCAGCTCCGGTGTCCGGGCGAGCGCCCCGCGCGCGACCCGCTTGGGCGGAGCGTTGGGCGGAGCGGTCCGGCCGACGCTGTCGGGATTCACGCCTTCGGGATTGGCCTCGGGCCGCAGGGCTTCGGTGCCCGGCCGGCGCTGGGGCCGCGCCACCGGACCGTCCTCGGACGGGACGGGCCGCATCGCGCGGCGGGGCACGACCTCGTCCTCGGTCCAGCCGAAGCCCGGTGCGGGTCGCTCCAGCCGAGCGACGGTCTCGGGCGCACCGATCGGCCGGCGGCCCACGATCGCGCCCGTCATGGGATCGACGAACAGCCGGACGGGTGCGCCGGCGGGACCGACGGCGTCGACCACGTAGACCCGCCCGTCGAAGCGCGGGCGGCTCAGGCCGCTGAACCCGCGATCTGCGAGGCGCCAGGCGACGACGCGAGGCGGAAGGACCTCTTCCTCGAAGGCGAATTGCGCGCGGGCGGCCCCGGAAGCACCCAGGAGAGCGAGCGCCGACAGGCACGCGGCGCGAAGCGTCCGGCTCATGGGGCGTGGGAAGCGCGCAGCGGCTCTGCTCGTCATCGTCACTCTTGTGCGTTCTGGGTTTGGAGACCCGGCAGAGTGTCCGGTTCGTGCCCGGTTCCGGCATGGTCCGGGCCGGTAGACCCGGACCTCGACCATGCCGGCGAGGTCGTTGCCCCGCATGCCGCTTGTGCTCGGCAAGACCCGTAGAACCCGCGATTCGGGCGAGATTGCGGAGGCGCGGAGCGGGTCCCGGCCCGTCATCCAGAGCGGCGACACCGTCGCGGCCCGCAGTCTCTTGCTGAAAACATTTCAATCTGGCAGTTTCGCGACTTAGGACAGCACAACTGTCCCATCGGCCGTGCATCCCGGCCGTCGCCGTCTCGCGCGCGGGCGAGAAGTTTCGGCAGACGGACACGGGCGCGCCAGCGCACCGCTCTCCGAGCGGTCCGGGTCCTCGATGAACGCAGGCAGACGGACGTGTCCTCCCGGACCGGCCGGATGGCCTGCGGCAAGAGGCCGGGCGCGTGGCGCCGACGGCTTGCGGGCATGAAACATGCTCGCGGGTTCTTGGCTGCGGACGGGTTCGAGGGAAGGACGAGACGAAGCATGTCACAACGCAGACCCGCCGAAGAGTTTGCTGCGTCCACGGCCCAGGCTGCCGCCCCCCGCGGCGGCGCGATGCCGCTCATCGTGCGCGACCCCGCCCTTCCGAAAGCCCAGGGTTCCTACGATCCGGCCCGCGAGCGCGACGCCTGCGGCGTCGGCTTCATCGCCGACATGCACGACCGCCGGACCCACGCGATCGTCGAGCAGGGCCTGAAGATCCTGGAGAACCTCGATCATCGCGGCGCGGTGGGCGCCGATCCCAAGATGGGCGACGGCTGCGGCATCCTCACGCAGATCCCGCACGGCTTCTTCGCCGAGGAGTGCTCGCGCCTCGGCTTCGAGCTGCCGCCGGCGGGCTCGTACGCCATCGGACAGTTCTTCATGCCGAAGGCGGAGGAGCCGCGGGCGATCATCCAGGAGATCGTCGAATCGTCCCTGGCCGCCGAGGGCCTGCCGCTCCTCGGCTGGCGCGACGTGCCGGTGGATCCGGAGGATCTCGGCGACGCGGTGAAGGCGACCGAGCCGCACCACCGTCAGGTCTTCATCGGCCGGCCCGCCTCGGTCACCGACCAGGACGCGTTCGAGCGCCGGGTCTACGTCGCCCGCAAGGTGATCTCCAACAAGGTCTACGGCCTCGACGACCCGCGGGTGAAGGAGTTCTACCCGGTCTCCGTGTCGACCCGGACCATCGTCTACAAGGGCATGGTGCTGGTCACGCAGCTCGGCGGCTACTTCCTCGACCTGAAGGACGACCGGTTCGTCTCGGCGATCGCCCTCGTCCACCAGCGCTTCGCCACCAACACCTTCCCGACCTGGCGGCTCTCGCACCCCTACCGGATGGTCGCGCATAACGGCGAGATCAACACGCTGCGCGGCAACGTCAACTGGATGGCGGCCCGCCAGGCGAGCGTCGATTCCGACCTGTTCGGCAACGACATCTCGAAGCTGTGGCCGATCTCCTACGAGGGCCAGTCCGACACCGCCTGCTTCGACAACGCCCTCGAGTTCCTCGTGCAGGGCGGCTACCCGCTCGCCCACGCGATGATGATGCTCATCCCGGAGGCCTGGGCCGGCAACCCGCTGATGAGCGAGGAGCGGCGCGCCTTCTACGAGTACCACGCCGCCCTGATGGAGCCGTGGGACGGTCCCGCCGCCGTGGCCTTCACCGACGGCCGCCAGATCGGCGCGACCCTCGACCGCAACGGCCTGCGCCCGGCGCGCTACATCGTCACCGACGACGGCCTCGTGGTGCTCGCTTCCGAGATGGGCACCCTGCCGATCCCGGACGAGAAGATCGTGCAGTCCTGGCGCCTGCAGCCGGGCCGCATGCTGCTGATCGACCTGCAGAAGGGCCGCATCGTCTCCGACGAGGAGATCAAGGGCGAGCTCGCCGCCGCGCACCCCTACGCCGACTGGGTCAAGAACACCCAGATCGTCCTGGAGGACCTGCGCCCGGTGCAGCCGCGCGAGGCCCGCGGCGACGTCAGCCTGCTCGATCGCCAGCAGGCCTTCGGCTACACGCAGGAGGACCTCAAGCTGCTGATGCAGCCCATGGCCGTCACCGGCCAGGAGGCGGTCGGCTCCATGGGCACGGACACGCCGCTCTCGGCTCTCTCCGAGAAGTCGAAGCTGCTCTACACCTACTTCAAGCAGAACTTCGCGCAGGTCACGAACCCGCCGATCGACCCGATCCGCGAGGAGGCCGTGATGAGCCTCGTCTCGTTCATCGGGCCGCGGCCGAACCTGCTCGACATGGAGGGTGCGTCCCGGCGCAAGCGCCTGGAGGTCCGCCAGCCGATCCTCACCAACGCCGATCTGGAGAAGATCCGCTCGATCGGCCATTTCGAGGACCGGTTCGACACCAAGACTCTCGACATGACCTACCCGGCCGAGACCGGCGCGGCGGCCATGGACGGGGCGCTCGACCGCCTCTGCGACCGCGCCGAGGCGGCGGTGCGCGGCGGCTACAACATCATCGTGCTCACCGACCGGGCGGTCGGGCCGGACCGGATCCCGATCCCGGCGCTGCTCGCCACGGCCTCCGTGCACAATTACCTGATCCGCAAGGGCCTGCGGACCTCGGTCGGCCTCGTGGTCGAGTCGGGCGAGCCGCGCGAGGTGCATCACTTCGCGTGCCTCGCCGGCTACGGCGCCGAGGCGGTGAACCCGTACCTCGCCTTCGAGACGCTGCTCGACATGAAGGACGAGTTCCCGCCGGACCTCACCGACGACGAGATCATCTACCGCTACATCAAGGCGATCGATAAGGGTCTGCTGAAGGTGATGTCCAAGATGGGCATCTCCACCTACCAGTCCTATTGCGGCGCGCAGATCTTCGACGCGGTCGGCCTGAACTCGACCTTCGTGGGCCGCGACTTCTTCGGCACGGCGACGACCATCGAGGGCGTCGGCATGGCGGAGATCGCCGAGGAGACCGCGCGCCGGCACCGCGACGCCTTCGGCGACGCGCCGGTCTACCGGAACGCCCTGGATGTCGGTGGCGAGTACGCCTACCGCCTGCGCGGCGAGACCCACACCTGGACGCCCGACACGGTGGCGACGCTGCAGCACGCGGTGCGCCTCAACGTGCCGGAGCGCTACCGCGAATACGCCGAGCTGGTGAACCGCCAGGAGCACCAGCTGAAGACGCTCCGCGGCCTGTTCCGCATCAAGTCCGCCGCCGAGCTCGGCCGCGCGCCGGTCCCGCTGGACTCGGTCGAGCCGGCCTCCGAGATCGTCAAGCGCTTCGCCACGGGCGCCATGTCGTACGGCTCCATCTCCAAGGAGGCGCACGAGACGCTCGCCATCGCGCTGAACTCGTTCGGCGGGCGGTCGAACTCGGGTGAGGGCGGCGAGGAGGTCGAGCGGTTCAAGCCGCTGCCGGACGGCCGCTCGCGCCGGTCCGCGATCAAGCAGGTCGCCTCCGGCCGCTTCGGCGTCACGACGGAGTACCTCGTCAATTCCGACATGATGCAGATCAAGGTCGCGCAGGGCGCCAAGCCCGGCGAGGGCGGCCAGCTGCCCGGCCACAAGGTCGACGCCAAGATCGCCAAGGTCCGCTACGCCACCCCGGGCGTGGGCCTGATCTCGCCGCCGCCCCACCACGACATCTACTCGATCGAGGATCTGGCCCAGCTGATCTTCGACCTGAAGAACGTGAACCCGTCGGCGGATGTGTCGGTGAAGCTCGTCTCCGAGGTCGGTGTCGGCACGGTCGCGGCCGGCGTCGCCAAGGCGCGGGCCGACCACATCACGATCTCGGGCTTCGACGGCGGCACCGGCGCGGCGCCGCTGACCTCGCTCAAGCACGCGGGCGGACCCTGGGAGACCGGGCTGGCCGAGACCCAGCAGACGCTGGTGCTGAACGGCCTGCGCGGCCGCGTCGCCCTCCAGGCCGACGGCGGCATCCGGACCGGGCGCGACGTGATGATCGCGGCGCTGCTCGGCGCCGACCAGATGGGCTTCTCGACGGCCCCGCTGATCGCCGCCGGCTGCATCATGATGCGCAAGTGCCACCTGAACACCTGCCCGGTGGGGGTCGCCACCCAGGATCCGGTGCTGCGCAAGCGCTTCAAGGGCACGCCCGAGCACGTGGTGAACTACTTCTTCTTCGTGGCCGAGGAGGTGCGGGAGATCCTCGCCTCGCTCGGCTTCACGAAGCTGGAGGAGGCGGTCGGCCGCTCCGACGTGCTCGACAAGGTCGAGGCTATCGCCCACTGGAAGGCGCGCGGGCTCGACTTCACCAAGCTGTTCCACCGGCCGAAGGTGGCCGAGGGCACGGCGATCCGCCACGTGGAGGTGCAGCACCACCCGATCGACACGGTGCTCGACCGGCGCCTCATCGAGAAGGCGCAGCACGCGATCGAGACCGGGGAGCCGGTGGTCATCACCGACACCATCCGGAACTCGGACCGGGCGGCGGGCGCGATGCTCTCCGGCATGGTCGCCAAGGCGCACGGCCACGAGGGCCTGCCCGACGACACGATCGTGGTGAAGCTCGCTGGCACGGCGGGCCAGAGCTTCGGCGCCTGGGTGGCGGCCGGCGTGACCGTCGAGCTGACCGGCCACGGCAACGACTACGTCGGCAAGGGCCTGTCGGGCGGCAAGCTGATCATCCGGCCGAGCGACGCGCTGAAGTCGCCGCAGGACCGGACGATCATGGTCGGCAACACCGTGCTGTACGGGGCGATCGCGGGCGAGTGCTACATCCGCGGCTCCGCGGGCGAGCGCTTCGCGGTCAGGAACTCCGGCGCGATCACGGTGGTCGAGGGCATGGGCGACCACGGCTGCGAGTACATGACCGGCGGCGTGGTCGTGTCGATCGGCGAGACCGGGCGCAACTTCGCGGCCGGCATGTCGGGCGGCATCGCCTACGTGCTCGACGAGGACGGCTCGTTCTCGGCGCGCTGCAACCTGTCGATGGTCGACCTGGAGCCGGTCGAGGAGGAGGACGACCTGATGCGTCGCTTCCACCAGGACGGCGACCTAGAGACCAAGGGGCGGGTCGACATCCTGGCCGACATGTCCGGGCACGACGAGGAGCGGCTGACGCAGCTCATCACCAACCATCTCAAGTACACGGGCAGCCCCCGCGCCAAGGCGATCCTCGACGACTGGAGCGGCTACCGCACCAAGTTCGTGAAGGTGATGCCGGTGGAGTACCGCCGGGCGCTGCGCGAGATGGAGATGGCGCGGATGCCGGTGGCCGCCGAGTAGGCGGCTTCCTGAGGCCGGGCGGGCTCCCGCCCGGTCACGCACCCACACGAGACGACGACGCGGGCAGCGCAGTCAGAGACTGGCCGGCCCAGGGGCTGACCAATGGGCAAGATCACAGGCTTCCTCGAGTTCGACCGGCAGGAGCAGAAGTACCAGCTCGCCGCCGACCGGGTCCGGCACTTCCGCGAGTTCACGCTCCCGCTCGACGAGCATGACCTGACGAAACAGGCCGCGCGCTGCATGGATTGCGGCATCCCGTTCTGTCACGGGCCGACGGGCTGCCCGGTCCACAACCAGATCCCGGACTGGAACGACCTCGTCTTCCAGTCGGATTGGGAGGAGGCGTCCCGCAACCTCCACTCCACGAACAACTTCCCGGAGTTTACCGGCCGCGTCTGCCCCGCGCCCTGCGAGGAGGCGTGCACGCTGAACCTCGAGAACCAGCCGGTCGCCATCAAGACGATCGAGCAGGCGATCGCCGACCGCGCCTGGAACATGGGCTGGGTGAAGCCCGAGCCGGCGCAGACCCGCACCGGCAAGCGCGTCGCGATCGTGGGCTCCGGCCCGGCCGGTATGGCGGCGGCCCAGCAGCTCGCCCGCGTCGGGCACGACGTCCACGTGTTCGAGCGCGAGCCGAAGGCCGGTGGCCTGCTCCGCTACGGCATCCCGGACTTCAAGATGGAGAAGCGCCACATCGACCGGCGCGTGCGCCAGATGGAGGCCGAAGGCGTCGTCTTCCACTACAACCAGAACATCGGTGTGACGAAGTCGGTCGACGAGCTCAAGGCCGAGTTCGACGCCGTGATGTTCTGCGGCGGCGCCGAGGATCCGCGTAACCCGCAGCTCCCCGGCCAGGACCTCGAGGGCGTCCACTACGCGATGCCCTACCTCGTCCAGTCGAACCGGCGCGTGAGCGCCGAGCCGATGCGCGGCAACGGCGAGCAGCCGATCCTGGCCGCGGGCAAGAACGTGGTGGTCATCGGCGGCGGCGACACCGCCTCCGACTGCGTCGGCACCGCGTTCCGCCAGGGAGCCCTGTCGGTGACGCAGCTCGACATCCGCCCGCGCCCGCCGGAGCGGGAGGACAAGCTCACCGTGTGGCCCTACTGGCCGACCAAGATGCGGACCTCGTCCAGCCAGGCGGAGGGCGCGGAGCGCGAGTTCCAGGCCGCGACCCTGCGGCTCGAGGGGAACAAGAAGGGCCAGCTCACCGGCGTCGTCTGCGCCCGCGTCGATGCCAAGCGCCAGCCGATCCCCGGCACCGAGTTCGTGCTGCCGGCCGACCTCGTCTTCATGGCGATCGGCTTCGCGGGCTCGGTCCAGAAGGGTCTGCTGGAGCAGTCCGGGGTCGGCGTCGACAAGCGCGGCAATGTCGAGGCGAACGAGGACGACTACCGCACGTCGGACGCGAAGATCTGGGCCGCCGGCGACATGCGGCGCGGCCAGTCCCTGGTGGTCTGGGCGATCCGCGAGGGACGTCAGGCGGCGCGCGCCATCGACGAGATGCTGATGGGCGCCAGCGTCCTGCCGCGCTGACGGCGCGCTGAGAGCGTGCGAAGGGTCCGCCCGGCTCAGCCGGGCGGCCAGCGGAAATCGTCGGCTCGGCCGGGCTGCGGCATCGGCGCGTTGCCGCGCAGCAGCGTCCGCTCCACGGTCCCGGAATTGTCCGGATCGCGCGGACGGCCGTTGAGCAGCGCGCCGCCGGGCGACACCTCGCTCCGGCTCAACGGTACCACGGGGCCGGCCGCGGGCTTCACCGGGAGCGCCGGCACGCCGGGCGGCTCCGGCAGGCTCGGCAACATCGCGGTGATCTGACGATCGATCGCCGCGGTATCGGTGGCCGCCGCGGTCCCGTCGAGGCTCGGCCCGGGTGTCGCGGGCGATGCGGTCGGCGCCACGGTCGCGGTCGGCGACGGCTCGGCCGTGCCCGGCACCGCGCCCATCAGCCGCTTCAGCTCGACATCGGCGAAGTGGGCGAGCTTCCGGTCGCCCGCCTTGGTGAAATGGACACCGTCCGCGGTGCGGAGCTTGGCGATCTGGCCTTCCGGATCCGGGCCCGACGCAGCGTACCGGTCCCGGTCGTCGACGAAGCCCGGCCAGATATCGACGTAGGTCCCGCCGGCCTTGGTGACGGTGTCCCGGACAATGTCGTTCAGGGAAGCGAGGTCCCGGCTCAGGGACTCGCTCTGGACCGGCGGCAGCCCGACCCAGATCAGCGGGATCTTGCGGTCGGTGAAGACTTTCGCCAGCGCCTCCACCCGGGCGCGGTAGAGGGCGCGCCAGCGGTCCGTGAGGGGATCGGCCGTCTCGTCGCCCTCGCGGATCGGTTGCCGGTCGTTGGCGCCCAACATCACCAGGGCGTAGCGCACCTTCGCGTTGCTCTGGAGGTAGTCCTGCGCGACCTTCGGCCAGTCGACCACGTCCTTGCGCACCAGACCGCTGTCACCCTTCGCGCGATCGATCACGGCGACGTCGGCATTGTCCTCGAACACGTCGTCGAGGCCCTTGGCGAGATGGTCGGCGAGAGAATCGCCGAAGACGGCGATCTGGACGTTCGGCTCGGTCTTGGCGACCGCGGGCTTCGGCGGTGTCGGCGCCCGGGCCGGACGGACCCGCCGCTTCACCGCGGGGGGCGGGCGCTGCGCCTCTCCGGTCGCGTAGGGATTGGTGCGCTGGCGCGGTGCCCGGTAGGTGCGCTCCGGTTGCGGCGCCACCGGCTGCGGCCTGTCCTCCCAGGGCCAGTAGAACTGGCGCGGCGCCTCCTGCTGCGGCGCGTAGCGGGGCTGGCGCCCGGACGTCCCGTCATCGCGGTAATAGGCGTCCCGCGGCCGCCGGCGCGGCGGCGCCTCGTAATAGGTGCCGCCCTGCTGCTGCTGGTAGCTGTCGCCCCATTGCGCGCGGGCCGGACCGCTCCCGACGGTCGACAGTCCCGCGAGCCCCAGCAGGGCCGCGAGCCCGAGGAGGAGGGGGCGTCCCGGAGGACGCCGACGAGCGAGGACCATGCGCATCCCGTACGCTTCACGCCGAACCGGGCCCGTTCGGACCGCGGCCATTATAGGTCGAAGCCGGGCGCGGGTCTAAACCTCTCACCGGGCTCAGCGTCGCGGCGCCTCTTTCCCGGTCACACGGTCGAGCAGGGCCGGCGTCGCGTAGCCGTCGGCGGGCAATCCGACGCTGATCTGATAGCGCCGCACCGCCTCACGCAGCTTCGGGCCGGCGCGCCCATCCGTCGGCCCGTCGTAGAAGCCTGCCGCCGCGAGGCCGGTCTGGAGGGCGCGGAGGCCCGGCCCGTCGAGGCGGGCCCCGGCGGCGGGCCACGGCGCGGCCAGCGGCGGACCGCCGGCGAGCCGGTCGGCGAGGTGCCCCACCGCCAGCGCGTAGGAATCCGCGGTGTTGTAGCCGCGGATCACCTCGAAATTGTCGGTGATCAGGAAGACCGGGGCGCCGAGGCCCCCGGGCAGGAACAGGCTGGCGCGCCCGGCCCCCGGCAGCGGCCGCCCGTCGGTGCGGCGAACGCCGCGCTCGGCGAAGCTCGCGAGATCGCCCGCGTAGCGACTCAGGTCGAACTCCTTCGGCAGGCGCACCTCGTAGCCCCATGAGAGGGTCGGATTCCAGCCGAGATCCTTGAGATAGGCGGCGATCGAGGCCAGCGAGTCCGCCGCGCTGGTCCAGATGTCGCGGCGGCCGTCGCCGTCGAAGTCGACCGCGTGGGCCAGGAAGGTGGAGGGCAGGAACTGCACCTGACCCATCGCCCCGGCCCAGCTGCCGCTCATCCGGTCGGGCGCGATGTCGCCGCGCTGCAGGATCGTGAGGGCGGCGAGGAGCTCGTCGCGGAACAGGCTGCCGCGGTGCCGCGCCTCGGCGAGCGTCGCCAGCGCCCGGACGGTCGGGACGCTGCCCGCGCTCGCTCCGAAATCCGATTCGACGCCCCAGAACGCCGTCACCACCGGACCCGGAACGCCGTAGCGGCCCTCGATCGCCGTCAGGGTCGATGCGAGGGCGGCGGCGCGGGCGCGGCCCCGCGCGATGCGGCCGGCCGAGACCGCTCCGACGAGGTACTGCCAGACAGGCCGGCTGAACTCGCTCTGGCGGCGGGTCCGCGCCAGGATGCCGGGATCGGGACCCGTGATCCCGCGGAACGCCGCGTCGAAGGTCGCGGCGGAGACGCCCCGCGCCGCCGCGTCCGGACGCAGGGCCTCGACGAACGCCCGGAAGGCGTCCTCGGCGCGGGCCGGCCCGGCAGCGAGGCACGCCGCCGCGGCCAGGATCCATCGACGGGAATGCATCCGGTCAGATCCGATTGCGCTTCTCCAGGCGCTCTTCCCAGGCGAAGGCCTGGCCGACGATGGCGTCGAGGTCGTCGTGCCGGGGCTGCCAGCCCAGGCGATCGCGGATGCGCGCCGCTTCGGCGACGATCTGGGCCGGATCGCCGGCCCGGCGCGGGCACAGCCGCACCTCGAAGTCGCGCCCCGAGATCCGCTTCACGACCTCGACGACCTCGAGGACCGAGTAGCCGCGCCCGTAGCCGCAGTTCAGCGTCAGGCTCTCGCCGCCGGAGCGCAGATGGTCGAGGGCGAGGCGATGCGCTTCCGCGAGGTCCGAGACCTGGATGTAGTCGCGCAGGCACGACCCGTCCGGGGTCGGGTAGTCGGTCCCGAAGACGTCGAGCCGGGCGCGCTGGCCGAGCGCCGCCTGCGTGGCCACCTTGATCAGGTGCGTGGCGTTGGGCGTCGACTGGCCGGACCGCCCCTCCGGATCCGCGCCGGCGACGTTGAAGTAGCGCAGGACCACGTAGGAGAAGCCGTGCGCCGCGGCGGCGTCGGCGATCATCCACTCGCTCATCAGCTTCGAGCGGCCGTAGGGATTGATCGGCTTCA
Organism: Methylobacterium sp. A52T; assembly: GCF_053346095.1. NCBI lineage: Bacteria > Pseudomonadati > Pseudomonadota > Alphaproteobacteria > Hyphomicrobiales > Methylobacteriaceae > Methylobacterium > Methylobacterium sp. A52T. The sequence goes on from NZ_JBKFBI010000007.1 coordinate 55,910, forward strand.
GCGGCAGGTCCTCGGGAACCGGCGAGGCCTCGGGCTCGCCGTAGACGGCCGCGGTCGAGGAGAAGATCACGTGCTTGACGCCGGCGCGCACCGACGCCTCGATCAGCGCGCGGGTCTTCACGGTGTTGGCGAGGTAGTAGCCGAGGGGATCGGCCACGGATTCGGGCACGACGATCTTGGCGGCGAAGTGCGCCAGGGCGTCGATGCGGTGCTGCAGGATGGTCTGTGTCACGAGGGCTTGGTCGGCAACGTCGCCGACGACGAGCTTCACGCCCTCCGGGACCGCCCAGTCGAAGCCGGTGGAGAGATCGTCGAGGACGACGACCTCCTCATGGCCGGCGTCGAGGAGCGCCAGCACCATGTGGCTGCCGATATAGCCGGCACCCCCCGTCACCAGAACCGCCATCTCGCCCTCACTGCCGCCATCCCGGCAACTGCTTACGCCTTTGCAGACGGGAAATTTACGCCCCGCCGCCTCATACTAACGATGTACATCCTTGCGACGGCTCGCGTTAAGCTATCTCACTGACCGCACAGCTGACCACGTCGTTCCATCCAGTTCCGGGGTTACCGCTCGATGAAACCGATCCGCAAGGCCGTCCTCCCCGTCGCGGGCCTCGGCACGCGCTTCCTGCCCGCCACGAAGGCGGTCCCGAAGGAGATGCTCACGGTCGTCGACCGGCCGGTGGTGCAGCACGTCGTCGACGAGGCGCGCGCGGCCGGGATCGAGCACTTCATCTTCGTCACCGGCCGCGGCAAGGCGGTGATCGAGGACCATTTCGACATCGCGTTCGAGCTCGACCATACCCTTCAGGAGCGCGGGAAGACGGCCGCCTACGAGGAGCTGAAGAAGGACCTGCCGAAGGCCGGCCAGACCAGCTTCACCCGCCAGCAGGCGCCGCTCGGCCTCGGCCACGCGGTGTGGTGTGCCCGCGAGATCGTCGGCGACGAGCCGTTCGCGGTGCTGCTCCCCGACATGCTGAGCCGCGGCTGCATGCAGCAGATGCTGGCCGCCTACGATCGCCACGGCGGCAACATCATCGCCGTCGAGGAGGTGGCGCCCGAGGAGACGCACCAGTACGGCATCGTCAGCGTGGGCGAGACCTACGGCCAGTCCTTCCAGATCACCGGGATGGTCGAGAAGCCCAAGCAGGGCACGGCGCCGTCGAACTTCATTATCTCCGGGCGCTACATCCTCCAGCCCGAGATCTTCGGGATCCTCGAGCACGGCAAGAAGGGCGCCGGCGGCGAGATCCAGCTCACGGACGCCATGATCGACCTGATGGAGAAGCAGGCGTTCTACGGCATGCGCTACGAGGGCCGGACCTACGATACCGGCTCGAAGCTCGGCTTCCTCACGGCGAACCTCGCCTACGCCCTGGAGCGGAACGATCTCGCGGGACCCCTGCGGGCCGAGATCGAGAAGCTGCTGAAGAGCCAGGGCTGAACGGCGCTGCGGGCGCGGATCCGATCACCGCGCCCCGCTAGCCGGCACGCTCGACGGCGTCGGTTCTCGCTCTCGTTCGAACTACGCCTGCACGCGGCAACGCGCGCTGCGGCCAGAGAACGCGCTTCAGGTATGCGCGCAGAGCGGCCGCGGCGGGCGATTTCCGCTTGCTTCTTGTGCGGCGCACTTTATTTTTTGCGTTGCGAGATCGCGATGGCGTCGCGGTCTCGCTGCCCTTCTTGGGCGTTTCCTCCCTAGACTTCGGGCCGCTCCTTCGGGAGTGGCCTTTTTTCTGTCCGGAACACCACCGTCCTTCTTCGTGAACGGTCGGGGCAGGGCCCCTATTCCGCGGCCATCCGGCGGGGGACGAGATCGTCGAGGTCCTTGGCGACATCGGCGACGACGCCGCGCAGCGCCTCGACGAGTGCCGGGAAGCCCGCCGTCATCGCGAGGCTGGCCTCGTTCATGTAGAGGCCCCGATTCAGCTCGATCTGCAGCGCGTGGCGGTCGAGGTTCGGCTCGCCGTAATGCTCCGTGATGAAGCCGCCGGCGTAGGGCTTGTTGCGGACCACGCGGAAACCCCGGGCCCGGAACGCGGCCTCGAATCCGTCGATCAGGACGGGTGCGCATGCCGTGCCGTAGCGGTCGCCCAGCACCACGTCGGCTTTCATGTCCGGATCGCGGCCGAGGCTCGAGGACGGCATCGAGTGGCAATCGACGAGCATGCAGTGGCCGTGGGTGCGCGCCGTGCGCTGGACCAGTCCGCGCAGCGCGCGATGATACGGCTTGTACAGGCTCTCGATCCGGGCGGTCGCCTCGGCGACCGGCAGGCGCCGGGCGTAGATCTCCTGACCGTCGGCGACGACCCGCGGCACAGTCCCGAGACCGCCCGCGACGCGCATCGACCGGGTGTTGGCGAAGGGCGGCAGGCGCCCCTCGAACATGCGCGGGTCGAGCTCGTAGGGCTCCCGGTTCACGTCGAGGAAGGCGCGGGGGAAGTTGGCCCGCAGGAGCGGCGCGCCCAGTCCGACGACCGACGCGAACAGGCGATCGACGTGGGCATCCTCGGAGCGGCGCAGGGTCAGCGCGTCGAGCCGCGAGGCCGCGATGAAGTCGGGGGGGTAGACGGCCCCGGAATGACCGGTATTGAAGACGAAAGGCAGGGTGTGCGCCGCGGGCTCGTCGACCGCGAAGGCCGGGGCAAATCCGAAGGCGTCTGGCTGTACCGGTTCGGTTGCAGTCATCGGCTGGTGGACACCCCGGCGGTTGAACGAGGACGGCAGGCGCTCACTGTGGTGTGCGATCGATCGCCTGTCCACTCCGCACCGGCGGCCGACGCAGTCGCCCGGGAGACACGCGGCGGCGGCTGCGCGCTCCATCCTAACACCTTGTTTACCATCGCCTCCCTTTATGGGATCAACTTCTCGACTCGAAGGCTCGGATCCGGCCGATGAAAATCCTGCTGGCGGAAGACGACAACGACATGCGCCGGTTTCTGGCCAAGGCGCTGCAGAACGCGGGCTACGATGTCCTGTCCTTCGACAACGGCCTCTCCGCCTACAACCGGCTGCGCGAGGAGCCGTTCGAGCTGCTGCTGACCGACATCGTGATGCCCGAGATGGACGGCATCGAGCTGGCCCGCCGCGCCACCGAGCTCGATCCCGACATCAAGGTGATGTTCATCACCGGCTTCGCGGCGGTCGCCCTCAACCCGGATTCGAAGGCCCCGAAGGACGCCAAGGTCCTGTCCAAGCCCTTCCACCTCCGCGATCTCGTCAACGAGGTCGAGAAGCTCCTGGCCGCCTGATCCTGCCGGTGCTTCGTCGACGGCGCGCGCGCGTTGCCCTGTGACCACACGGGCATAGGCAAGGCGCGCCCCGCGCTCCTATATGTCCCGAGTTCACGCGCGGGACGACGATCGCGATGCAGCCGGTCACAATCTACACCACGGCCTGGTGTCCATACTGCTCGGCGGCCAAGAGCCTGCTGAAGGAGAAGGGCGCCGCCTTCCAGGAGATCGACGTCGAGCGCGTGCAGGGCGCCCGGTCCACCATGGTCGAGCGCGCCGGCGGCCGCACCAGCGTGCCCCAGATCTTCGTCGGCGCCACGCATGTCGGCGGCTGCGACGACCTCTACGCCCTCGACCGCGCCGGCAAGCTCGACCCGTTGCTCAAGGACACGGCCGATGCCTGAGGCCCGCTTCACGGCTGCCTGCGTGCAGATGCGGTCGGGGCGGGACCCGGCAGCCAATCGCGACGCGGCCGTGGCGGGCGTGCGCGAGGCGTCGGCGCGGGGCGCGGCCTACGTGCAGACTCCCGAGATGACGTCCCTGGTGGAGCGGAGCCGCGAGCGTCTGTTCGCCCACGTCACCACCGAGGAGCAGGACCAGACCCTGGCGGCGCTCCGCGAGGCCGCGCGTCAGACCGGAACGGTCGTCCAGATCGGCTCGATCGCGGTCAGGGCCGGCGATAAGATCGCCAACCGCGCCTACCTGATCGGCGCCGACGGGGAGATCCTGGCCGCCTACGACAAGCTGCATCTCTTCGACGTCGACCTGCCGAGCGGCGAGCGCTGGCGGGAATCCGCCACCTATTCCGGTGGCGCCTGCGCGGTGCTCGCCGAGACGCCGTGGGCCACGCTCGGCCTGACGATCTGCTACGACATCCGCTTTCCCGGGCTGTACCGCGCCCTCGCCGAGGCGGGCGCCGACGTGCTGACCGCCCCCGCCTGCTTCACCCGGCAGACCGGCGAGGCCCACTGGCACGTCCTGCAGCGGGCCCGGGCCATCGAGACCGGCGCCTTCGTGATCTCGGCGGCGCAGGGCGGTCGGCACGAGGACGGGCGCGAGACCTACGGCCACTCGCTGATCGTCGATCCCTGGGGCCGGGTCCTGGCCGATGCCGGCGGGGACGAGCCGGGGATCATCCTGGCGGAGATCGACCTCGCGCAGGTCGCGGAGGCCAGGGCCCGCATCCCCTCGCTGCAGCACGGCCGGCCCTTCACCGTCGAGCGCGTCGGTTCGCGGACTCGGGCCGCGCAGTAGTCACCACAGCAAGCAACAGAATGATCCGGTACAGTCTCGTCTGCGATGCCGGGCACGGCTTCGAGAGCTGGTTCCCGTCCTCCGATTCCTACGACACGCAGGTCGCGCGCGGCCTCGTGACGTGCCCGGTCTGCGACAGCGCCAAGGTCAGCAAGGCCCTGATGGTGCCGAGCGTCGCCCGCACGGATCGGGAGCGCGCGGCACCGCCGGTCCCGAAGGCGGAGGCGCCGGTGAGCATGATCGCCGAGCCGGAGCGACAGGTGCGGGCGATGCTGCGCGCGCTCCGGGAGCACGTCGTGGCGAATTCCGAGCATGTCGGGGCGCGCTTCCCCGAGGAAGCGCGCAAGATCCACTACGGCGAGGCGGAGGGGCGTTCGATCTACGGTGAGGCGAGCCCCGCGGAGGCGCGAGCCCTGATCGACGAGGGCATCGAGGTGGCGGCGATTCCGGTCCTGCCCGACGACCGGAACTGACCGGCCTCGCCGGTCCGCGCGCGTCAGGGACGCAGCGCGGCGGTCCCCGCGAAGGAGGCCAGCACGGCCGAGATCGCGGCGCTCCAGCCGGCGAGCGACACGCCCAGCACCCGGAGCGCGGCTACCGAGCAGTCGACCACCTTCGTGGTCTGCAGGCTGTTGAGGAAGTCGCCGACCTGCCCCGGATTGGCGCCGGTGCCGCCGCCGCAATCGGCGGGTCCCGGCCAGAAGCCCCATTCCGCGCCGGCGTGGTAGACGCCGATCCCGGCCCCGTAGAGCAGGCCGAGGGCCGCGAGCCCGAGGGCGATCCGCGCCAGGCGCTCCGGCAGGAACAGGGCCAGCAGGCCCAGCGGCACGGCGGCGTAGTAGGGCAGCCGCTCCGTCAGGCAGAGCTTGCACGGCGCGTAGCCGTACCCGTACTGGAGGACGAGCGCGGCCCCGACGGTGAGGGCGGAGGCGATCGCGAGCCAGAGGCCAGCGGTCTTGAGGCGCAGCGCAGCCGCCGTGTTCATCGCTACAGGATCACCTTGAAGAGCAGGAAGCCGAGGACGATGACGGCGACGGAGATCGCCGCGACCGCGTTCAGGTGCCGGTCGAGCACGCCGCGAATCTGGACACCGTAGCGGCCGAGCAATCCGGCGAGAATGAAGAAGCGGGCGCCGCGGGTCACGATCGACAGGATCGTGAACCAGAACAGGCTGTAATGCGCGAAACCCGACGTGATCGTGACGAGCTTGTAGGGGATCGGCGTGAGCCCCTTCAGCAGGATCACCCAGTGGCCGTATCGCGCGTAGGAATCCTGGAAGGTGGCGGCCGAGTTCTGCAGGCCGTAGAGGCGGATGAGCCACTCTCCCACGGAGTCGAACAGCAGGGCTCCGATGGCGTAGCCGACCAGACCGCCGAGGACCGAGGCGACCGTCGTGATCGTGGCATAGAACCAGACCCGATCCGGCCGGGCGACCGCCATCGGGACGAGCATCACGTCCGGTGGAACCGGAAAGAAGGAGCTTTCGGCGAAGGCCACGGCGCCGAGCGCGTAGGGCGCGGACGGCCGGTCACTGAGGGCCAGGATCCACGCGTAGAGCCGGCGGAGCATTCAAGGTCCCGGATTATGAGATCGGCCGCCCTTTGAGCATAGGCGCCCCGCCTTGGCCAGATCGCCGACCGACGCAAAACAACACTTGGCCGAAGCCGCCGACCTATGCGAAGAGCCCTGGCGCGCGGGTATGGCGGAATTGGTAGACGCGGGCGACTCAAAATCGCCAGCCGCAAGGCGTGGGGGTTCGATTCCCTCTACCCGCACCACGGCGCCACCGATCGCCGTGGGACTTCGCCGGACGGTCCGACCGTATTCGCGCTCCGAACACCGATCCCATCCATGACGAGCGCGATTCCGTCGCTCTGACGCGACGCGCTTCGGCCCCTATCTTCGCCATCGCGCGGCCGGCGGGGCCGGTCGTTCAGACGGGGCAGGGGTGTGAACGAGCACGGAATTGTCGCGGTCCTCGGCGCCGGCATGGCCGGCGCGGCCGCCGCGCGCCGGCTGGCCGAGGCGGGCCTCGGCGTCCGGGTCTTCGACAAGGGGCGCGGGGTCGGGGGACGCATGGCGACCCGGCGGGCCGGTGAGATGCAGTTCGACCACGGCGCACAGTTCATGCGCGCGCGCGGGCCTGCCTTCGCGGCCGAGCTCGACCGGTGGACGCGGCGGGGCATCGTTGCGCCCTGGGCCGGCTCCGACCGCCATGTCGGCGTGCCGGGCATGACGGAGCCGGTCCGCGCCCTGCTCTCGGACCTTCCGGTCTCGAGCGCGACGACGGTCGTGCGGCTTCGACGGCAGGGAGCGCGCTGGCACGTCGAGGACGCGGCCGGCACCGTGCACGGCCCGTTCGACGCCGTCGCGATCACCTTCCCGGCCCCTCAGGTCACGACGCTGCTCGAGGCATCGGGCGTCGCGTTGCCCGGTGTCGGGGGCGCCACCTACGCGCCGTGCTGGTCGCTCATGGTGGCGACGGAGACGCGACCGCGGGATGCCCTCGTCGAGCCTCGGACCGACGCGATCGGCCTGATCGCGCACGATTCCGCGAAGCCCGGGAGGCCTGCCGGCTCGCGGCTCACGGTGCACGCGACGCCCGCCTGGTCCCGCGGACACCTCGAGGCCCCGCGCGAGGCGGTCATCGCCGCGCTTCTCGGGGCGGCCGAGGACGTCCTCGGCGCCGCGCTCCGGCCGTCCCACGCGGAGGCGCATCGCTGGCGCTACGCCCAGGTCGAGACCGCCCTGGAGCAACCCTGCCTGTACGATCCGGACCTGCGTCTCGGGGCGGGCGGGGATTGGTGCCTCGGTGCCAGGATCGAGGCGGCCTACGACAGCGGTCAGGCACTGGCCCGGTGCCTCCTCGCCGATCTGGGCCGGCCCGCGTGATCCCGCCGATCGCCTTCCATCCGGCCTACGAGGCGCCGCTCCCGTCAGGCCACCGTTTCCCGATGCGCAAGTACGGCCTGCTCGCCGAGACCCTGATCGCCAAGGGCCTCGCGCCCCTGGGCTTCGTCACGCCCGAGCCCGCCAGTGCCGAGATCCTGCTGCGCGCCCACGATCCGGCCTACGTGGATGCGGTGCTCGCCCACGATGTCGGCCGGGACATCGAGCGGGCGATCGGCTTGCCGGTCGACGCCGCCCTGGTCCGCCGCTCCCGCGCCTCGGTGGGCGGCACCCTCCTGGCCGGGCGCCTCGCCCTCGCGGAAGGCCTCGCCGGCAGCGCCGCCGGCGGCAGCCACCACGCGCGGCGCCGGCAGGGCGCCGGTTTCTGCGTGCTGAACGATGTCGCGGTGGCGGCCCGCACACTCCAGGCCGAAGGTCTGGTCCGGCGCGTCCTCGTGGTCGATCTCGACGTGCACCAGGGCGACGGGACCGCGGACTGCCTCGCCCTCAGTCCCGACCTGTTCACGCTCTCGATCCATTGCGAGAACAACTACCCGGCCCAGAAGATCGCCGGCGACCTCGACATCGGTCTGCCCGACCGGCTCGACGACGCCGCCTATCTCGATGTCCTGCGCGCCCGCCTGCCGCCGCTCCTCGACGCGTTCGCGCCGGATCTCGTCTTCTACAACGCGGGCGTCGATCCCCATCGCGACGACCGTCTAGGCCGTCTCTGCCTCACCGATGACGGCCTGCTCGCCCGCGATCGCTACGTCGTGGCGCAGGCCCGCGCCCGTGGGATCGCGCTCGCCGCGGTGATCGGCGGCGGGTACACGCAGGATGTCGAGGCCCTGGCGCGCCGTCATTCCCTGGTCTTCGAGGCGCTGGCCGCCGAGGCAGCCGCGGCGTCGACGCTCGGGTGAGACCCTGCGCGGGAAACCTGCGCGACTTCTCGGAGTGAGACCGGATTGCATCACGCGACGGTCGATATGCAGTCCTCGGATTCGCGGGAAAGGTTTTGGGAAGGGCTGCGGTCGAGGATGCGGGTCAGGCGGATTGATGAGGCGGATCCGCTGCTCGCACTCGATGACGCCGTTGGGGATCGACCATGCTCGCGCGGGTCTGGGATGTGGTGAAGGCGACGCTGGCGGTGTCGGCCCTGATCGCCGCCGCCCTCGTCTCGGCGGACAAGCTCGATCGCCAGAGAACACAACCGGTCGCCGGCGCGGCTCTGATCGAGCCTGCGATGACCGGTGCGATCGCACCGGCGGGACGTCCGTGACGTCAGCGGCCCCTCGGTCGGCGGCTGCGAACCTGCGTCAGATTGAAACAAGCACGACGGGATATCTTCTCCGGCCTCGGCGTTCTCGCCGGACGCCGAGGCTTGGCCGCTCGCTGTCCCGATCCGTTCAGGAGACATCCTTGATGAAGTCCGCCACTTTCGCCCTCTTCGCGGTCCTGATCGGCACGGCGCCCGCGCTCGCGGAGACCGGCGCGGACCGGGCCGCCTGCACGCCGGACGTGATGCGCCTGTGCGCCGCCCAGATCCCGAACGCGGGGGCGATCACACTCTGCCTCCGCGAGAAGCGGGTGTCGCTCAGCGGCGCGTGCCGGACGGTGGTCGACCGGTCCGACCGGCCGGCCCGCGAGATCGCGAACCGCCGATAGCGCGACACGCCGCCAGCCCGCGACTCGCGGCCGGGCCTCGCCGGCGAAGTGGCCGACCGCGACGACGTGGCGGCTCGCTCTGTAAACCGGTCGCGCAGGCGCGGTCAGGCCGCCTGCGGAGGCGCGCACCGAGCGAAGGTCCTGGGGCGCGGCCGATACGCTCTGCCGTGTGTGCTCGGCCCGACCGGACAGCCCGCCGTCCGTGTTCTCAGGCGGAGCGCTCGAACGCCGCCACGTAGGCCGCGGCGTCGCGGGCGACGTCGGCCGCCGCCTTCCCGGGCCGGTAGAGATTGGACCCGAGGCCGAATCCGTCGGCGCCCGCCTGCCGCCAGCCCGCGATGGTCTCGGGCACGACTCCGCCGACGGCCAGAACCCGCGTGTCCGGCGGCAGGACCGCGCGATGCGCCCGAAGCGCCAGGGACGTCGCGACATCCGCCGGGAACAGCTTCAGCGCGGTGGCGCCCGCCGCCAGGGCCGCGAAAGCCTCCGTGGGCGTCTGATAGCCCGGAAGGGAGACGAGGCCCGCCGCGACGGTCGCGCCGATCACGGCCGGATCGGTGTTCGGTGACACCACGAGGGTACCGCCGGCGCTGGCGACTTCGCCGACCTGAGTCGGCGTCAGGACCGTGCCGGCCCCGACCAGCGCCCGCCCGGCGAGCCGCTCGGCGAGCGTTGCGATGCTCCGGAGCGGGTCGGGCGAGTTGAGGGGCACCTCGACGAGGGTGAACCCGGCCGCGACCAGCGCCTCCCCCACGGCGGGTGCCTCGTCCGGCGTGAGCCCCCGCAGGATGGCGACGAGGGGGCAGGCCGCGAAGGCCGCCTCGAACCGGTCGAGGATGGTCATGCCCGCAGACTCCAGATGGCGTGGATACCGGCCGTGGTTGAACCGTCGGGCACGATCACCGGATCCCCGCCCGCTTCGGTGATGGCGGCGGCGTAGAGCACTCCGAGGCGGCCGCCGCCGAGGAGATGGACCCGGCGCCGCCGCAGGTCGTCCCGGGTGCCGATATCGGCGCCGATCAGGATCCCGCTGGCACGGGCCGCGGCGTCCTCGGGGGCGAGCCGGTCGAGCAGGAGGCCGGAGCGGACCTCGAACAGGGTGGCGGCGAGATTGCGGGACGCGAGGCCGCGCCGGACACCCGCGCGGAAGGGGGCCCCGTCCCCGACCGTGCCGTCGAGCGTCCCGGCCAGGATCCCGTGCGCCCGGAGGAGGGCGAAGAGTTCGCCGGTCATCACGGTGGTGAACTCCGTGATGGCCCCGTCGACGGTCTCGATCCACTTGTTGTGCGTACCGGGCTGGCAGAACAGGGCCGTCGCCGGCGCCGCGCCCGCTCCGATCGCCCCGAAGACCTGGATCTCCTCGCCTCGCATCACGTCGGGGCGGTCTCCGCTCCGCAGGGCGACGCCGGGGACGATCCGGACGCCGGGGGCGGGCTCGAGGCAGGCCTCGGCCAGGGCGGCGAGGGTTGCCGGTGCGGCCACGTAGGGCACCGCCTGCCAGCCCCGGTTGGACCCGATCATGCCGACGGCGATGATGGGGTGAGCGCCCAGTCGCGCGCGCAGGCCCGCGATCTCCGCCGGATAGGCGTCGGGCGTCAGGGCGAGGACGCCACGCTCGTCGTGCAGGCTGTCGAGTACGGCGCCCGCTTCCGAGACGGCGAAGGCCCGCCGGTTCGTCGTGCCCCAGTCGACGGCGATGTAGGCTGGGCGATCGCCCATGCCGAAATCCCTCGGAAGAGCCATTCGATGAATTGTCTGAGTTAAGTGCGGCGCGCGGCGCGGTCAAGTTCTGTCCGGCGGCCGTCGTGACACGGAGGGCGACTGATATCACTCCCGGGGGATTGTCGCGCCGCCACGAGCGTTTGCGATGGACTGCGCGGCTTCGGATCGGCGATATGGCGGCAAGAAATCGAACCCGGGAGGGACACGCTTGGCACGGGATGTAATCCTGGCGACTGATGGCCTGACGATGGAATTCCGCGGATTCCGGGCCGTCAACGGCGTGGCGTTGCAGGTCGAGCGCGGCACCATCCATGCCCTCATCGGGCCGAACGGAGCCGGCAAGACCACCTGCTTCAACCTCCTGACGAAGTTCCTGATCCCGACCGCGGGGACGATCCGCTACAAGGACCGCGACATCACCGGCCTGAAGGCCGCGGACGTCGCCCGTCTCGGCCTCGTGCGGTCCTTCCAGATCTCGGCCGTGTTCCCGCACCTCACGGTGATGGAGAATGTCCGTATCGCCCTCCAGCGGCGGCGTCGCGGCGATTCCTTCGACTTCTGGCGGCCCGAGCGGGTCCTGCGGGCGCTGAACGGCGAGGCGCTCGCCCTCGTCGAGGCGGTGGGCCTCTCCGACTTCGCCGACGTGCTCGCGGTCGAGCTGTCCTACGGGCGGAAGCGCGCGCTCGAGATCGCCACGACCCTCGCCCTTGATCCGGAGATGCTGCTCCTCGACGAGCCGATGGCCGGCATGGGCCACGAGGACGTCGAGCGCACGGCGCAGCTCATCCGCCGGGTCTCGAAGGACCGCACCATCCTGATGGTGGAGCACAACCTCTCGGTGGTGGCCTCCCTGTCGGACCGGATCACCGTGCTGGCCCGCGGGCAGGTGCTGGCCGAGGGCGACTACGCCACGGTCTCGAAGGATCCGCGCGTGGTCGAAGCGTATATCGGGGCGGGACATGCCTGAGGCGGCTCTGAAGACACCTCCGGCGGCCGCGACCGACGCGCTGCTGACCGTCCGCGGCCTCGAGGGCTGGTACGGCGAGAGCCACGTCCTCCACGGCATCGACATCGACGTGCGCGCGGGCGAGGTGATCACGCTGCTCGGCCGCAACGGCGCGGGCAAGACCACGACCCTCCGGGCGATCATCGGGATCCTCGGCAAGCGCTCGGGCTCGATCGTCTACGACGGCGTCGAGACGGTCCGGATGGCCTCGCGGAACATCGCCCGGCTCGGGATCGGCTACGTGCCGGAGGAGCGCGGCATCTTCGCGAGCCTGACGGTCCACGAGAACCTGATGCTGCCGCCGCGGGTGAAGCCCGGGGGCATGTCGGTGGCCGACATCCACACGCTGTTCCCGAACCTCAAGGAACGCGCCGGCAGCCAGGGCACCAAGCTCTCGGGCGGCGAGCAGCAGATGCTGGCGATCGGACGCATCCTGCGCACCGGCGCCAAGCTGATCCTGCTCGACGAGCCTACCGAAGGTCTCGCGCCGGTCATCGTCCAGCAGATCGGCCGGACGATCCAGCAATTGAAGACTCAGGGCTACACGATCGTCCTCGTGGAGCAGAATTTCCGCTTCGCCCAGACTTTGGCGGACCGGCACTTCGTGATCGAGCAGGGACGGGTGGTCGACATGATCCCCAATGCGGAGCTTGACGCCAATATCGACAAGCTGCACGCCTATCTCGGCGTCTGAATCTCGCACGCGAAAACCGTAGAAGCGCCAGAAAACGGCGACCCGATACTCGGCCGGCGGAGATCCGCCGCGCCGCTGGAGGATGGAAACGAAAATGCTCGGACGCATCGCCCGGCCCGTGACCCTCGCCGCCCTCGCCGGCGCCCTGATGATGGGCACCGCAGCCGCGCAGACGAACGTGAAGATCGGCATCCTGGGCGACCGCTCGGGCGCCTATTCGGACATCAGCGGCGAGGGCTCGGTGGTGGCCGCCAAGCTCGCGGTCGAGGATTTCAAGCCCGAGCAGCACGGGCTGAAGGTCGAGATCGTCTCGGCCGACCACCAGAACAAGCCGGATGTCGGCGCGGCCATCGCCCGGCAGTGGTACGACCGCGACGCCGTCGACATGATCACGGACGGCGTGACGTCCTCAGTGGCGCTGGCGATCAGCCAGGTCACCAAGGAGAAGAACAAGGTCTTCATCGATACCGGCGCCGGCACCGCCGACCTCACCGGCCCGCAATGCACGCCGAACACGATCCACTGGGTCTACGACACGGTGGCGCTGGCCAACGGCACCGGCGGCGCGATGGTCAAACGCGGCGGCAACACGTGGTTCTTCCTCACCGCCGACTACGTCTTCGGCCAGACCCTCCAGCGCGACACCAGCACGGTCATCACCAAGAACGGCGGCAAGGTCGTCGGCTCGGTGAAGACGCCGTTCCCGACCTCGGACTTCTCGTCCTTCCTTCTGCAGGCGCAGGGGTCAGGCGCCAAGGTGATCGGGCTGGCTAATGCCGGCACCGACACGATCAACGCGATCAAGCAGGCGGGCGAGTTCGGCATCACCGAGGGCGGCCAGGCGCTCGCCGGCCTCCTGGTCTTCTCGTCGGACGTCCACTCGCTCGGCACCAAGGTGGCGCAGGGGCTGGTGCTCACCGAGCCGTTCTACTGGGACCTGAACGACCAGACCCGCGCCTTCTCGGACCGCTTCGCCAAGCAGATGAAGAACGGCTCGAAGCCGACCGCGAACCACGCGGGCGTCTACTCGGACGTGCTCCACTACCTGAAGGCGGTGGCCGAGACGAAGTCGACCGCCGACGGCGCCGCGACCGTCGCCAAGATGAAGGCGATGCCGACGGACGACCCGCTGTTCGGCAAGGGCGTGATCCGCGCGGACGGCCGCAAGATCCACGACATGTACCTGTTCGAGGTCAAGAAGCCCGCCGAGTCGAAGGGCGAGTGGGACCTCTACAAGAAGCTCGAGACCATTCCGGGCGACCAAGTCTTCCGGCCGCTCAACGAGGGCAACTGCCCGCTGGTGAAGGGCTGACGGTGGGATCGGGGCGCGGAGACCGGCCATGACCACGATCTTCGGTGTGCCGACGCAGGCCCTGTTCGGTCAGCTCCTGCTCGGCCTGATCAACGGCTCGTTCTACGCGATCCTGTCGCTCGGGCTCGCGATCATCTTCGGGCTCCTGAACATCATCAACTTCGCCCACGGCGCGCTCTACATGATGGGCGCGTTCGTGGCCTGGATGCTGCTCACCTATGTCGGCCTCGGCTACTGGTGGGCGCTGGGGCTCGCACCGCTCGTGGTCGGCGCCTTCGGCATCGTGCTGGAGCGGGTGCTGATCGCGCGGCTTTATAAGCTCGACCACCTCTACGGCCTGCTGCTGACCTTCGGTCTCGCGCTGATCATCCAGGGCCTATTCCGCAACCAGTACGGCGTGTCGGGCCTGCCCTACGCGATCCCGGCCGAGCTGTCGGGCGGCCAGCGCCTGCCCTTCATGTTCCTGCCGAACTACCGCGCCTGGGTGGTGGTCGCCTCGCTGACCGTCTGCATCGCCACGTGGCTCGTGATCGAGAAGACCAAGCTCGGCGCCTATCTGCGCGCCGCAACCGAGAACCCGACCCTGGTCCAGGCCTTCGGGGTGAACGTGCCGCTGTTCCTGACGCTGACCTACGGGTTCGGCGTCGCGCTCGCGGGTTTCGCCGGGGTGCTCGCTGCACCGATCTACTCGGTCAATCCCAACATGGGCGCCGACATCATCATCGTGGTCTTCGCCGTGGTGGTGATCGGCGGCATGGGCTCGATCATCGGCTCGGTCATCACGGGCTTCACCCTCGGACTCGTCGAGGGGCTGACCAAGGTGTTCTATCCGGAGGCGTCGGCCACCGTGATCTTCGTGATCATGGTGCTGGTGCTGCTCGTCAAACCCGCCGGCCTGTTCGGGCGCACGGCCTGATCGCGATCTGAGACATCCCCATGGCCGACACCGCCGCCCTCGACGCCGCCCCGATCGCCGCCGCCGTGCCGACGAGTCGGGACGACAAGGCGCTCCACCGCCTCATCTTCGTGGGCATCGCGGTGCTGCTCGTCGTAGCACCGCTTGTCCTGTACCCCGTCTACCTGATGAAGGTGCTGTGCTTCGCGCTGTTCGCGCTCGCCTTCAACCTCCTGCTCGGCTACGGCGGCCTGCTCTCCTTCGGCCACGCCGCCTATTTCGGCATGGCGAGCTACCTCTGCGCCTACACGGCCAAGAGCCTGGGCTTCACGCCCGAGCTGGCGATCCTCGCCGGCACGGTCACGGCCGCGCTGCTGGGTCTGGTCTTCGGCGCCCTGGCGATCCGCCGGCAGGGCATCTACTTCTCGATGATCACCCTGGCGCTCGCCCAGATGGTGTTCTTCTTCTCCCTGCAGGCGAAGTTCACCGGCGGCGAGGACGGCATCCAGGCGGTGCCCCGCGGCAACCTGTTCGGCGCGATCAGCCTTGCCGACGACCGGGTCATGTACGCGGTGGTGGCCGTGGTCTTCATGGCCGGGATGCTGCTGATCTACCGGATCATCCACTCGCCCTTCGGGCAGGTGCTGAAGGCGATCCGCGACAACGAGCCGAGGGCGATCTCGCTCGGCTACCGCGCCAGCCAGTACAAGCTCGCGGTGTTCGTGCTCTCGGCGACGCTCGCCGGCCTCGCGGGCTCCACCAAGGCGATCGTGTTCCAGCTCGCCTCACTCACCGACGTGCACTGGTCGATGTCCGGCGAGGTGGTGCTGATGACCCTCGTCGGCGGCATGGGGACGGTGTTCGGGCCGATCGTCGGCGCGCTGGTGATCGTCACGATGGAGACGTACCTGGCGCAGTTCGGCGCCTGGGTGACCATCATCCAGGGCTGCGTGTTCGTGCTCTGCGTGCTGCTGTTCCGCGAGGGCATCGTCGGCCTGATCGCCCGGCTGATCCGCCGGCCGCTCTAGGAAACGGGATCCGCGGCGGGGTGCCGGTTGCACCGCCGCAACGCCCCGACGCGACCTGCGACTGGAACGCGAGCTCACAACCCGCGGTGAGTTTTCGTTAACCAACACTGCTCACCCTGACGGCTCCTCACCGTCAGGGGCCGCCATGACCCAGGACCGAACGCTCAGCATCGACGATCCCGCCCTCGACTGTCCGGTCGCGCCGGACGTGGTCGGCCGCCTCATCAAGGCCGATCCGGACGGGGCGGCGTGCCTGCTCGACGGTATCCCCGAGGCGACGCGCGCCCGGCTCGCCGTCTGGCTCTACGGCCGCAGCCACACCCACGCGATCGGCGTCCGCGTCGCGGCGACCTGCGAGGGCGCGACCCTGCGGCGAACCGCGGGCCTCGTCGGGAACGTCCTCTACGACCTGTCCCGCCGTCCGGTGGCGGCCGCGAGCCACGGACCGCGCGGTGGCGCCGGCCGCATCTCCCTGGGCGGGTCGAAGCGCCGCGCCTGAGGGGACGGCGCCGACGGCCCGATTGGATCGCCGCCGCGCAGGGACTATCCTGCGCACCGATGTCCTCCCCGTCCGTTCCGTCCGTCCGCCGCCTCGATCCCGTGCTCGTCGACCGCATCGCCGCGGGCGAGGTGGTCGAGCGCCCGGCCTCGGCCGTGAAGGAGCTGGTCGAGAACGCGATCGATGCCGGGGCCCGCGCCGTCGAGGTCACCGTCGAGGCCGGCGGGCGCCGGCTGATCCGCGTGGTCGACGACGGCCGCGGCATGACGCCGGACGATCTCGACCTCGCGGTCGAGCGCCACGCCACCTCCAAGCTGCCGGGCGGCGACCTCACGGCGATCGACACCCTCGGCTTCCGCGGCGAGGCCCTGCCGTCGATCGGCGCGGTATCGCGGCTCGCCATCGTCACCCGCACGCCCGAGGCCGAGGCGGGGGCGGGCCTGACGGTCGAGGCGGGGCTGAAGGGTCAGGTCCGCCCGGCCTCGGCCCAGCGCGGCACGCGGATCGAGGTGACCGAGCTCTTCGCCGCCACGCCGGCGCGGCTCAAGTTCCTGAAATCGGACCGGGCCGAGAACGCCGCCATCGCCGAGACGCTCCGCCGCCTCGCCGCGACGCAGCCGGGCATCCGCTTCACCCTGCGGGCCGATTCCGGCCAGCCCCTGGTCCTGCCAGCCGAGACCGGGGCCGACGCGGAGCTGCGCCGGCTCGCGGCGGTTCTGGGACAGGACTTCCTCGCCAACGCCCTGCCGATTTCCCTGGCCCGGGAGGGCTTCGCGGTGACGGGCCATGTCGGCCTGCCGACCTATCACCGCGGCGCGGCGACCCACATCCACCTCGCGGTCAACGGCCGGCCGGTCCGCGACCGGCTCCTGCTCGGGGCGATCCGCGGCGCCTACGCCGACACCCTGGCCTCCGACCGGCACCCGGTTCTCGGCCTCGCCGTCGCGTGCGACCCCGGCCTCGTCGACGTCAACGTCCACCCGGCCAAGACGGAGGTGCGCTTCCGTGAGCCGGGCCTCGTGCGGGCGCTGATCGTGAGCGCGATCCACGACGCCCTGCGCCGCGGCGGCGCGCGCTCGGCCACCACCGGTGCCGCGCGGACCCTCGACGCCCTGCGCCCGGCCGGTGCGCCGCTCGCGACCCACAGTGGCGCCGCCGCGCCGAGCCTGTTCCGGCCGACGCGCCCGGGCCCGTTCCCGAGCGGGGCACCCTCGGTCGCGGCGCCGCCCGGCTACCGTTCCCCGGCGGCGTGGAGGCCGGCGCCGCAGCCGGCGCGGGTCGAGCCGACCGGCTTCGGCGAGGCCGCTCAGGCCGTCTGGGCAGGGCCCGAGCCCGAAGCCGTGGCGGCCCCGCCCCAGGCCGATACCCGCGTCGCCGCCGAGGCCGCGGAGGCGCTCGATCATCCGCTGGGGGCCGCCCGCGCGCAGATCCACGAGACCTATATCCTCGCCCAGACCCGCGACGGCCTCGTGATCGTCGATCAGCACGCCGCCCACGAGCGCCTCGTCTACGAGCGGATGAAGGCCGAGCGGGAGGCCGGCGGCATCGCCCGGCAGGGCCTCCTGATCCCGGACGTCGTCGAGATGAGCCCCGAGGAGGCCGACCGGCTGGTCGCGGCCGCCCCGGACCTCGACCGGCTGGGTCTGTCCATCGAGGCGTTCGGGCCGGGCGCTGTGCTCGTGCGCGAGGTGCCGGCCGCGCTGATCGGAGCCTCGACGCGCAAGCTCGTCACCGACATCCTCGACGCCCTGGAGGCCAGCGGCGACGAGGAGGGTGGGGAGCCGGCGACCGAGGGCGGCCCGCTCGGGCGGCGCCTCGACGCGGTCCTGTCGCGCATGAGCTGCCACGGCTCGATCCGGGCCGGGCGACGCCTGCGGCCGGAGGAGATGAACGCCCTCCTGCGCGAGATGGAGGCGACGCCCAATTCCGGACAGTGCAATCACGGGCGCCCGACCTCGATCGAGCTGAAGCTCGCTGACATCGAGCGGCTGTTCAGCCGCCGATGAGCGGTCCGGGACGCCGGGCCGGCTGGCGGACCCGGCGGAGCCGGTCCACAACGGACGTCGGCGCCGCGGCCCGAAGACCGGCGGCGCGCGCAGGGGAGGCGCAGAGCCATGACCGATCCCGTCGTCACCGGCCCGTGCCGGGCCGCTCCGCGGAGCCACGCCTCGGCCGTCGCCGCGGTGCGCTGAGATGGCCGCCCCGTTCGACCTCGCCGGCCGCCACGTCCTCGTCACCGGGGCATCCAGCGGCCTCGGCCGTCACTTCGCCGGGACGCTGGCCCGCGCCGGCGCGCGCCTGTCGCTCGGCGCCCGCCGGGCCGACGCCCTCGCCGAGACCGTCGACCGCGTCGCGGCGGCGGGCGGGGAGGCCCACGCCGTCGTCATGGACGTCACCGACGCCGCGAGCGTCGAGCGGGCGCTCGACGCCGCCGAAGAGCGCTTCGGACCGGTGGCGGTGCTGGTGAACAACGCCGGCGTGACGGCGACGAAACCGGCCCTCGACCTCGCGGAATCCGACTGGGACGCGGTGCTCGACACGAATCTCAAAGGCGTCTGGCAGGTCGCCCAGGCCACCGGCCGGCGCATGGTCCGGCACGGCGCGGGCGGCAGCATCGTCAACATCGCGTCGATCCTCGGGCTGCGGGTTACCGGCGGGCTCGCGCCATACGCCACCTCGAAGGCGGCGGTCGTCCAGCTCACCAAGAGCCTCGCGCTCGAATGGGCTCGCTACGGGATCCGGGTGAACGCCCTCGCGCCGGGCTACATCAAGACCGAGCTCAACGACGCCTTCTTCGAGTCCGATGCCGGCCGGGCGCTGATCAGGCGCATCCCGCAGCGCCGGCTGGGCGAGGCCGCCGAACTCGACGGGCCGCTCCTGCTCCTGGCCTCGGAGGCCGGCGCCTACATGACCGGCAGCGTCCTGGCGGTCGACGGTGGCCACCTCGTCTCCGGCCTGTAGCGGTCGCCCGAGACGGCTCCCGTCACGGGACCGGCGCGGGTCAGAGGGTCCGCGCCTGCTCGCGCAGGACGAATTTCTGGATCTTGCCGGTCGAGGTCTTGGGCAGCGGCCCGAACACCACCGTCTTCGGCACCTTGAACCGCGCCATGTGCTCGCGACAGAACGCGATCAGTTCCTGGTCGCTCGGCACCGCCGCGCCGGGCTTCACCTCGAGGAACGCGCAGGGGCTCTCGCCCCAGGTCGGATCCGGCCGCGCCACGACGGCCGCCAGCATCACGGCGGGATGGCGCATCAGCACCTCCTCCACCTCAAGGCTGGAGATGTTCTCGCCGCCCGAGATGATGATGTCCTTCGCCCGGTCCTTGATCTCCACCGACCCGTCGGGATGCCAGACCGCGAGGTCGCCGGTCCGGTACCAGCCGCCGGCGAGGGCCTCCTCGGTCGCGCCCGGGTTGCCGAGGTAGCCCTTCATCACCGTGTTGCCGCGCAGGCGGATCTCGCCGACCGTCGTGCCGTCCCGCGGCACCGGCGCGTCGGTCGCGACGTCGGCGACGCTCACCGCCTCGAGCGTGGCCAGCGGCACGCCCTGGCGGGCCATGCGGGCGTGGCGCTCGGTGTCGGGGAGATCGGCCCAGTCCGGCTGCGCCAGGCAGACCGTCGCGGGGCCGTAGCTCTCGGTGGCGCCGTAGAGGTGCGTCACCTGAAATCCCAGTTCCTCCATGGTGCGGATGATCGTCGAGGACGGCGCCGCGCCGCCGACCGCGCAGCGCACCCGCTGCGCGAACGGCACCCGGTCCTGGGCCGGCGCGTGCGCGATCATTGAGAGGACGATCGGGGCGCCGCACAGATGTGTCACCCCGTGCTCGGCGATCAGCCGGAAGATCGCCGCCGGCTCGACCCTGCGCAGGCAGACCTGCGTGGCGCAGGCGGCGACGCTCGCCCATGGGTAGGACCAGCCGCTGCAGTGGAACATCGGCAGCGTCCAGAGATACACGCTCTCGCCGGTCAAGCCGAACGTGACGGCGTTGCCCAGCGCCTGGAGATAGCCGCCGCGATGGCTGTAGACGGCGCCCTTGGGGTCGCCGGTCGTCCCCGACGTGTAGAGCAGGCAGAGCGACTGCCACTCGTCCTCCGGGCCGCGCCAGGCGTAGTCGGGATCGCCCTCGGCCAGCAGATCCTCGTAGGGCAGGGCCCCGTCGATTCCGCTCGCGCCGATCGCCACGACGAGGATCGGCTCGGCGAGTTCCGCGAGCGCCCGCGCGGCCTGCGCGGCGTACTCGACCTCGACGAGGAGCGCCCGGGCGCCCCCGTGCCGAAGCGAGAACGCGATCGTCGCCGCGTCGAGGCGCGTGTTCAGCGGGTTCAGCACCGCGCCGAGCATGGGCACGGCGAAGTGCGCCTCGATCATCTCCGGGACGTTCGGCGCCAGGATCGCCACGGTATCAAGCGGCCCGATCCCCCGGGCCGCGAGGCCCGCCGCGAGGCGCCGGCAGCGCGCGTAGAGGTCCGCGTAGGTGAGGCGCCGGTCGCCGTCGATCACGGCGATCCGCCCGCCCGCCGCGGCGGCGGCCCGCGCCAGCAGGCTGACGGGGGTCAGCGGGACGTAGTTGGCCGGCCGGCGCGGGAGCCCGGCCTCGAACGGATGAGAGCCCGTCTCGCGGACCTCGGTCTGGGTCGGACGGGTCTCCATCATCGTGCAGCCTTCTGATCGGGCGGCGGGCGTGGCGTGCGCTCCGCGCGACGAAGATTTCGCGGCCGTCGCGCCTGTCAATCGCGGCCACCGTGACAATGTGGGCCGCGCGCGGATTCTGTTACAGGGCCCTGTTGACGGGAGATCGCCCCTGGCGGATGCCCGTATTCCAGCCACGCGCCGTCGGGACCGCGTGCGACCGGCCCATCTGCGGGAGACGATTGTGGGGAACGACAACCTGCCGGCGATCTCCGGGGAGACCGGCCGCGCCGCGGCGGAGGGCGGCGTCGCCCGGGCGCGCGAGGCGTACGAGCGTTTCGCCGAGGCGGGCGAGATGGCGCTGAACGCTTTCGAGGCCTCGATGGCGCAGAGCTTCGAGGGCTGGCGCGCGGTGATGGGCTCCAGCCGCGAGACCGCCCACCAACTCACCGACAGCAACGTGGCCGGCGCCCGCCGGGTGCGCGAGCAGTGGGACGCCGCCGGCGCCCGGCTCTACAACGCCTTCGAGGACAACGCCGTCCACGCCATGGCGGCGATGCGCGAGATCGGCCACCGGATGCTCGTGGCCTCCGACACCAATGTCCGCGCGAGCCTCGACTTCGCGGACCGCGTCGCCAAGGCCGCGGATGCCCGCGAGGTCGCGGCGCTGAACATCGCGTTCCTGCAGGAGCAGGCGCGCCGGCTGACCGACCAGATGGTCGATCTCCATCAGACGACCGGCCGTCTCGCCCGCGAGGCCGCCGCGCGCACGGAGACCCCGTGACGGCCGGCACCGCGGCGCCCGCTCCCGGACCTGAGGCGACGACGCGGCTCGACGACCTGAGCCGCGCCGACGTGCCGTTCCGGACCGGCCATTTCCAGGCCTACGCGCCCCACGACTTCCACCGCATCGCCTACGTGGAATGGGGAGACCCGGACAGCCCGCACGTCGTCGTCTGCGTCCACGGTCTCAGCCGCCAGGGCCGCGATTTCGACGCCCTCGGCTACAGACTGGCGAAGCTCGGCTACCGGGTGGTCTGCCCGGACCTGCCCGGGCGCGGCCTCAGCGGATGGCTGAAGGACAAGGAACTCTACGGCCTGCCGCAATACGCCGCCGACATGGCCGCGCTCATCGCCCATCTCCGGGTCCCCGCGAAGATCGACTGGGTGGGCACGTCCCTCGGCGGCCTGACCGGCATGGTCCTGGCCGCGGCCGCCCGCACCCCGATCCGCCGGATGGTGATCAACGATATCGGCCCGTTCCTGCCCTGGGCGCCTATCCGCGAGATCGGGTCGCGCCTGCGCGACGCGCCCCGGCTGCACCATAACCTCGCCTCGGGCGAATCGCGTCTGCGCACGGTGCTGGGCGCGTTTGGGCCGCTCACCGACGAGCAGTGGCGCCACATCGCCAAGCACAGCTTCTTCCAGGAGCCCAACGGCGGCTGGCGGCCCCACTACGATCCCGGCATCGGCGACGCCTTCCGTCCGGGCCGCGTCTACAGCGTGAGCATGTGGCGCGACTGGGACGCGATCACCTGCCCGGTCCTGCTGCTCCGCGGCGAGCACTCGGAACTGCTCCTCGGCTCGACGGCCGACGAGATGACGCGCCGGGGGCCGCCGACGCGCCGCGTCGAGATTCCCGATTGCGGCCACGCACCCGCGCTTCTCGACGACGACCAGTTGCGAATCGTCCTCGATTGGCTCGGCCCGGCGGTGTGATTCCGTCGCCGGCGCGCGCCGGCGAGCCCTGAGTCGACCGTTTGCTGTCGCACGGATTTCACTGGGATCGAGCCCGCGGGCCCGACGCGGCGCAGGCAACCGGATAGCGCCCGGCAGTGTTCGAGAGTGAATTTTTAGCTGATCTCGCTCACTTATATTTGATCGGGCCCGGTATTTGAGTTGTTCTCCCGGCGGGCACTGGAGGGCCCGGATCGCGGTCTTCCGGACCTAAGATTTCGAGAGCGTAACCATTCGTTGCACGCGCGGCTGACCTGTGGCACTAACAGATGTCAGGTCTGGATCTTGGCCGCGCAATGTTGCACCTGTCGGTTGTGATTGGCGCCCCGGATCCGGGCGAGCAAGCCTGCAGACAGCAAGAACATCCGGACTACCCACTATGGCGAACCCAACCCCCAAGCCGAAGCAGACTACAGCCATCGATCACGGGGTCGGCAGCCGCATCGCGTTCCTTCGGGCGGCTAACGGACTGAGCCAGTCCGCGCTGGCCAGCGCGCTGGGCGTCAGCTTCCAGCAGGTCCAGAAGTACGAGACCGGCAAGAACCGTGTCGGTGCCGGCCGCCTGCAGGCGATCGCCGAGCGGCTCGGCGTTCCGGTCTCGAGCTTCTTCGAGCCCGAGCCCGAGGCGACGACCGATAGCGGTCCCGCGCTGCTGCGCGTCGCCGGCGCCGTCGAACTGCTCCGGGCCTACAATCAGATCGCCGACGATCAGATGCGCCGCGACGTGCTGTCCCTCGTGAAGTCCGCAGCGCGGATCGGTCAGACCAAGACGTCGGACGACTCGGCACCGCAGGCGGGCGGCGCTCCGCGCAACTCCTGACATCCGGGCCTTGCCCGGCGTCGATCCGGCGCCGCGCAGGCCCTGCAGGCGGGATCATGGACTCTCTCCCGACGCGCGTGACCCACCTGCTCGCCGACCTGCCGCTACGGGCGGACGATGAGATCGTGTCGGTCCTGGTCTCCGAGCCGGGCCTGAGGGTAGAGCGCATCGTCTCGACCGGTCAGGCGAGCCCGCCGGGATTCTACTACGATCAGCCGGATGCCGAGTGGGTGGCCGTCCTGACGGGCGCGGCCGACCTGCGGTTCGCCGACGAAGCGCAGGCCCGTCGCCTCGTTGCGGGCGACGCCGTGCTGATCGCGCCGCATCGTCGGCACCGGGTGGAGTGGACCGACTCACCCACCGTCTGGCTGGCGATCCATTACGGGTCCCAGGTCGGCGCCACGGATCCGGCTTCGAGCGACCGCGATTAGGCCGGATCAGGCAGCGAATCGGGCGATCGCCACGGCCGTATCCCCGTAGACGCGCCGCTCCAGCTCCGCGAAGCCGGGCGGCCAGACGACCTGCGCGGCTTCGACCTCCTCGACGACGATGAGAGCCCCGGGCGCGAGCCAAGCGCCCGCGGCGGCGCTCTCCAGGGCGCGCGGCGCCAGATCACGGCCGTAGGGCGGATCGCAGAAGACCAGTGAGAAGGTGCCCGCCGTGGAGGCCGGGCCGAGACGGGTCGCGTCCCGTCGGAACAGGCGCGTCACGCCTTCGGCACCCAGGGCCTCGATGTTCTCGCGGATCACCGCGCGCGCCTCGGCACCTTCGTCGACGAGGAGGGCGTAGGCGGCGCCCCGCGAGAGCGCCTCGAAGCCGAGGGCACCCGTACCGGCGAACAGGTCGAGGACCCGGGCGCCGGCCACGGCGTCGTCGTAAGCGTGGGCCAGCACGTTGAACAACGACTCCCGCAGCCGGTCCGATGTCGGCCGAATGGCGTCGGTGCGCGGCGTGGCGAGCCTGCGGCCCCGCCACGCGCCGCCGACGATCCTCACCGCGTCCCGCGCGGCGGGCGGCCGCCGCCGGGCTTGCCACCGCTGCGCGGCGCGCCGGGGGGCGC
>NZ_JBKFBI010000070.1:0-29668 GCF_053346095.1 Methylobacterium sp. A52T
GGGGGGCGGGGGCCGGGGCCGGGGCCGGCCCCCCCCGGGCCCCCCCCCCCCCCGGCCCGTTCCCGTTCGTACGGCACGACGCGGCCGTCCCGCTTGTGTCGAGCCTGCAACGCGGCGGCGAAATAGCGACCGGTGCGGTTCCTCACGGATTGCGTTTCGTCTGATCCTATACGGATGTGTCAAGTATCGAGGCCCGGCGGAAACAGGCCTCTCCCGACCGGAGCCGGAGCGTCGATTGTCCTGGTTCGAACTCTTGGTGTTGCGAGAGGCGACTTATTGCAACTGCAAGTAAAATGACCGTCGGCCCTGAGCTCATCGAGGGCGCGCCCGTCACCCGAGCCTGGACAAGATTTAACCTGCCGACAATCGGCCCGGTGGAACCCGATGCGGTACGAGCCCGTATCGGATTTCCCTCCGCACCGGGCCCCTGGGATATCGAACGTGAACACCGTCCTGACACTTCTGCGCAGTCAGCCCGGCACGAAGCCACCGCTTCTCCTTGTGATTACCTGGTCCGTCGTCGCCGCGGGTCTCTGGATCCTGATCAACGGGTACGCCGGACGGCCGGTCTGGTGGTGGTGATGCGCCTCACCGCCCCTGATCGCTCTCGGGGTACCCGGTGAGATAGGCGCCGACGAGATATCCCGCTTGATGCGCGGTGAGATATCCCAACACGATCAGGACGCGCAGCAGGTCGATCCCGTAGACCGACACGAAGATCGTCGTGGCGGTGAACAGGATCACCGACGAGGTCAGGGCGAGGATGATCACCGAGTAGGATCGGCCGAGCAGCCATCCCACGAGAAACAACAGCGCTGCGACCACCATCTCGTCACTCGACCCGGAGCTGTTCCAGGAAGTTCTCCACGCGAGCTTCCGGCGCATTTCCCCGCGATGATGGCGTGCGGCCGAGAAAATTTCAACCCGCGGCGCAGACACCGCACCTATTCGACAAGTTGGGAATATTACACCCGCAATATTGCACCAAAGATAGCTTTCCCGGACGCCGACCATTCATTGCCGAGCTTGGTCCGGTACCGCGTCTGTTCACGGCAATGCTGGGCGGGAGCGCCCGCTCGGCAAACAATCGACCCGGCCGGTCCGATCGCGGCGGATCGTTAACGCGGCGCGGCGGCGCGACCGCGGGCGTCCGGACCGGTGCGGACGCCCCCGAGGTGGCGCCCCGTCCCGGAGGGCGGGAGTGCGGCCCGCCGGCTCAGTGCCGGAAGTGGCGGTGCCCCGTCAGGACCATGGCGAGACCGGCCTCGTCGGCCGCCGCGACCACGTCCGCGTCGCGCATCGAGCCGCCGGGCTGGATCACCGCGGTGGCGCCCGCCTCGGCGGCCGCCATGAGGCCGTCCGCGAACGGGAAGAACGCGTCCGACGCCACCACCGAGCCGACAGCGAGGCTCTCGGCCAGCCCGAGACGCTTCGCCCCCTCGGCGGCCTTCCAGGCGGCGATGCGCGAGGAATCGACCCGGGACATCTGGCCCGCGCCGATGCCGACCGTGGCGCCGGCCTTCGCGTACACGATGGCGTTCGACTTCACGTGCTTGGCCACTCGGTAGGCGAACCGGAGATCGGCCAGCTCGGCCTCGCTCGGCGCGCGCTTGGTCACGACCGTGAGCGGCATGTCGTCGACGACCGCCGCGTCCCGGCTCTGGACCAGCAGCCCGCCCGCGAGGGTCCGCACGGTCTCCCCGCCGGCCCGCGGGTCGGGCACGCCGCCGGCCAGCAGTAGGCGCAGGTTCTTCTTGCCGGCCACGATGGCCGCCGCCTCGGGCGTGGCGTCGGGGGCGATGATCACCTCGGTGAAGATCTCGACGATCCGGCGGGCCGCCTCGGCGTCGAGGGTCCGGTTCAGGGCGACGATGCCGCCGAACGCGGAGGTCGGGTCGCAGCTCAGGGCCCGCTCGTAGGCCTCGAGCAGGCTCGCCCCCTCGGCGACGCCGCAGGGGTTGGCGTGTTTGATGATGGCCACGGCGGCGGTCCGGGCCGGGTCGAACTCGGCCACGCACTCGTAGGCGGCGTCCGTGTCGTTGAAGTTGTTGTAGGACAGCTCCTTGCCCTGGAGCTGGCGGGCGGTGGCCACGCCCGCCCGGACCTTGCCGGGCGCGCGGTAGAAGGCGGCCGACTGGTGCGGGTTCTCGCCGTAGCGCAGTTCCTGGCCCAGGGAACCGCCGAAGGCTCGGAACCGGGCCGGCGCCTCGGCGCCGAAGCGTCCCGCCATCCAGTTGGCGATGGCGGCATCGTAGGACGCGGTGCGGGCGAAGGCCTTCTGCGCCAGGCTCCGGCGCAGATCCGCGCCGAGCGCGCCGTCCTGCGCCTCGAGGGCGGCGAGGATGCCGGCATAGTCCGACACGTCGGTGACGACGGCGACGTCCGCGTGGTTCTTGGCCGCCGCGCGGATCATCGCCGGGCCGCCGATATCGATGTTCTCGATGCAGTCGGCGTCGGACCGGTCGGCCGCGATGGTCGCCTCGAACGGGTAGAGGTTGACCACGAGGAGATCGATGGCGCCGATGCCGTGGGCGGCGAGCGCGGCCTGGTGCTCCGGGTTGTCGCGGATGGCGAGCAAGCCGCCGTGGACCGCCGGGTGCAGCGTCTTGACCCGGCCGTCCATCATCTCCGGGAACCCCGTCAGGTCGGCGACCTCGGTGACCGGCAGGCCGGCCTCCTGAAGGGTCCGGTGGGTGCCCCCGGTCGAGACCAGCGCGATGCCGCGGGCGTGGAGCGCCCGGGCGAAGTCGACGAGGCCGGTCTTGTCCGAGACCGAGAGGAGCGCGCGGGAGACCCGCACCTGATCGTGCGCCATAGCTTCGTGCCGAAAGTTCGAGATTTTCCGGCGCGGTAGCATGGAAACGGTGAGCCCGGCCAGCCGGCCCTGTCCGGAGACCTGTCCGGAGACCTGTCCGGAGACTCGTCAGGGCGCCACGCCGCGCAGGGGCGCGGAGGCCCGACGCTCGAAGCTCCACCGGACTTCCACATCGTCGGATACCCGCAGATGGAGGACGATCTGGTCGGTCCGGCGCGGTCCGGTCAGGCCCGAGAAGTAGACGCTCTCCTCGATGGCGATCTCGGCGTTCTCGGCGCTGAACACCCAGACCTCCCCGAGCGCCGAGGCGAGCTCCAGCCCCTCCGGGACGCTGCGCACCGCGATGCCGGGATGCAGGTGGAAACGGATCGCCACGTCCTGCGGGCGCAGCCGCCGCCCGCGGCTGAGCCCCTTGCCCTGGCGCAGGAAGGCGTCGCGGCCCTCCAGGCGCGCCGTCGCGTGGAAGAGCTGCCAGCGGCGCTCGTGCACGATGCCGAATTCGGGGGCGTAGCCGTTGTGCCGGGCCGCGAGGACGACGCTGTCGGCCTCCTCGGCCCGCTCGGCCGCCACCGCCGACGGACCGCTCAGGACCACGGGCCCGCGCCGGCCGATCAGCCAGTCCGCCAGCAGCCGCTCGCCCCACCACCCGGTGCGGGTGAGGAACCGGCAGGACGAGGCGTGGGCCACCGAGGCCGTCGAATGGGCCGGCGTCGAGCGGGCGAGGAGGCGCAGATCCGCGCCGCTGGCCGGCAGGCCGCAATTGACCACGATGCGCTGCGGCCCGCTCGACATCTCGAAGGCGAGGCAGCCCGCACCGGCATTCACCGCGTAGGGCAGCGGCGGGCTGGCACCGACATCGGCGACGATGACCACCCGGCCGCCCTCCAGGCGCTCGTAGCCCGAGTTCGGCGCGTGCATCAGCGGGCGGGCGAGCGCGCCGTCATAGACCAGCAGGGTCGCGAGATGGTCCGCGTCCGTGGCGCCCATGCCATTGAAGTGGCTCAGCGAGGCGTCCGGGTGGCGGAGCAGTCGCAGCAGCGGCAGCATCCGGTCGACCGCGCGCAGGAGCGCCAGCGGCGGCTCGACGCTGCGGCTCAGGTAGCTCTGCCGCAGCGGCAGGAGGTCGAGGAGCAGCTCCATGGCGTAGCGCGGGTCGCGCGAGCGGTGGCCGCCGTCGGTCAGGATCTGCCGGTCGAGCTCCCGCGTCAGGATGCGGGTCGCCCGGCGCAGGATCGGCTGGATGCCGTCGCAGCACAGGCCGGCGTAGCAGAGCGCCACCGCGGCGTTCAGGCGCCATTGCGGCGGCACGCCCCGGCGAAGATCGCGCTCGAGCTGCTGAGCGTTGCGGCCGATCGCCTTGAGGAAGTTCTGGTAGAAGCCGTGGTCGGCGCCCTCCAGCACGAGGGGCGACTGGCACAGGAACGAGATCAGCCGGCGCGCCGCCACCGGCGTCTGGCGGGCGAGCGCCGCGTCGCCGCGGCCGGCGATGAAATCGGCCACGAAGGCGCGGGCATTGGCGCGGGCGAGCGCGGTGTCGGCGGCGCGCAGGTGGCGCAGCCAGCCGAAGCCGTAGAGCTCGTCGGCCCATTCCGGCGACGGTGCCGCGTAGTCGAAGGGCGAGCCGCCGCTCGCCGCGAGCGACCGGCCGGCGAAGACGAACAACCCGGCGTAGATGTCGTCCGCGAAGGTCGCGTCGGAGGTGCGCAGGTCCTGCGGCGCGATCACCAGGCCGGCGACCCGCATCCGGGCGAGGATGTCGGGCGGGGCGGTGGCGCTGGCGCCGGCGGCGCGGATCGCGCGCGCGGTCTCGCGCGCGACGAGCCGATAGAAGCGCCAGCGGTCAGGCCCCCAAGCCACGCGATCTCCGAGCTACGCGTTCTGACAAGGCCCCAAGGCCTTGAGCCCTCGCGCACGAGGATCGGCTGGCACCCGTTTCGTAAGGCTAGTTGGGGGCCTCTTAACCGGCGGTTTACGCTATGTCATGTCCGACGCCGTGAAGGCGAAGGATCGCGGCGGCGCGCCCTCCCGGCGGGCTAGCCCGGCATCAGCGCGGCGTCGAACGCCTTCAGGTTGGACCGCATCAGGTCGAGATACGTCGCGGCCGGGCCGTCCGGCGCGGAGAGCGCGTCGGAATAGACCTTGCCGCCGACGCGGGCGCCGCTCTCGCGGGCGATCTGCTGCATCTGGCGCGGGTCGCTGATGTTCTCGAGGAACACCGCCGGCACGCGCTCCTTCCGGATCTGGCGGATGATCGCGGCCACGTCGCGCGGGCTCGCCTCGCTGTCCGTCGACACGCCCTGCGGCGCGATGAAGCGCAGGCCGTAGGCCGCCGCGAAGTAGCCGAAGGCGTCGTGGGTCGTGATGATCCGCCGCCGCTCCGGCGGGATGCGGGCGATCGCCGCCCGGACGTCCCGCTCCAGCGCGTCGAGCTCGGCGAGGTAGGCGGCCGCCGCCGCCCGGTAGGCGTCGGCATGGGCCGGATCGACCTTGGCGAGGCCGTCCCGGATGTTCGCCACGTAGGTCCGCACGTTGGCGACGTCCTGCCAGGCATGCGGGTCGACGGCGTGGTCGCCGTGTCCGTGTCCGCGGTCGCCGTCCTCGTGAGCGTGCTCGTCCTGCGCGGGGATCGGCTTCACGCCCGCGGAGGCCACGACCACGGGGGCGCGCGTGCCCGAGGCCCGGATCAGGCGGTCGAGCCAGCCCTCCAGCCCGAGGCCGTTGACGAACACGATGTCGGCTTCGGCGAGCTTGCGCGCGTCGGCCGGGGACGGGCTCAGGCCGTGCGCGTCGGAGTCCGGACCGACCAGCGTCGCCACCGTCACGTGCGATCCGCCGACCTGCCGGACGAGGTCGCCCAGGATCGAGAAGGTCGCCACCGCCCGCACCGGCCGGTCCTGCGGCGCGGCCGCGGCCGGACCCGCCGATCCGAACCACAGGGACAGGATCGCGAGCGCCGCGATCCGGAATGTTCTCGCCACGCGCCGCACCGCTCCACCTGCCGCAATCCCGTCGCGCCTGCCACTAATGTAACATTGTTACATACACAAGCGGGATACATGGCGGGTGCCCTATGCGCGACGTTGGGCGCCGCCGCGGGCCGCGGCGGCGTCCCGAGCGTGAGACGGAGATTTCCATGTCCCGACCTTTGACGGCGGCCATCCTGGTGACCGGGGCTCTCGGCCTCGGGCTCGCCGGCGCGGCGGTCGCGCGCGATCACGGACCCGAGGGCTTCCGCGGGCACGGCCGCTGGAGCGCGCTGACCCCCGAGGACCGCGCGGCCTTCACGGATGCCCGCATCGCCGCCCTGCATGCCGGCCTGAAGCTCAACGCCGACCAGGAGAAGCTGTGGCCGCCGGTGGAGACGGCGATCCGCGACATGGCCAAGCTGCGCCAGCAGCGCCGCGAGGCGATGCGCGACCGGCCGAAATTGAGCGACGACGCCCCGGCGGCGCTGCGGGCGATGGCGGACGCGGCGAGCGCGCGGGGCGACGCCCTGCGCAAGCTCGCCGACGCGTCGCAGCCGCTCTACGCCAGCCTCGACCAGGACCAGAAGCGGCGCGCCATGATCCTCGCCCGGCCGATGGGCCCGATGGGCGGCCACGGCATGCGGGGCGGCTGGCACCGCGACCGCGGTGACGATCGCGGCGACGATCGCGGCGACGATCACGGGCCGCGCGGCGACGGCCGCTGAGCAAAAGCCTTGATCCGCGGCGGCGGCGGCGGCAAACCGCTGCCGCCGCGCATCCTGCCCCGGGGCGGCACTGATCCGACCTGGTAGGTCTCATGGCGCGCCTTCCCGGCGACACGGCTCCCCTCCTCGCCCGGCTCTGGCGCACGTGGCTGTACCCGCACCGGGCCACCCTGGCGGTGGTGCTGGTGCTGATCGCCCTGGTCGGCGCCTCGACCGGGCTCTACCCGGCGCTGATCAAGGCCGCCTTCGACGCCTTCGACCGCAAGGACGCCGCCGCCATCGCGTACGGACCGCTGGTGGTGATCGTCGTCACGGCCACGCGCGGCTTCGCCCTCTACGGCCAGACGGTGCTGACCAACCGGGTGGTGACCCGGGTCGAGGCCGACATGCAGGCGGCGCTCTACGGGCATCTCATCGATTCGGATCTCGCCCAGCTCGGCCGCGAGAGCCCGGCGGCGCTCACTCAGCGCTTCACCACCGACTTCGCCTTCATCAAGGAGGCGCTGACCCGCATCTCGACGGTCCTGCTCCGCGACATCGCGATGCTGATCGGGCTCGTGGCGGCGCTGATCTGGATGGATCCGGTGCTGACCCTCGTGGCCGGCGTTACGGTGCCGTTCGTGGCGGGACCGATCGGGCGGATCGGCCGGAAGCTCCGGCGGGTCTCGACCTCGACCCAGGAGCAGATGGGCGCCACCGCCAGCCTGATCTCCGAGAGCCTGCAGGGGGCGCGGGTCGCCAAGGCCTACGCGATGGAGGCCTACCTCAAGGGCCGCGCCGCCGAGGCCCTCGACGAGGTGCGGCGCCTCAAGATGAAGGCCGCCAACGCCCGCGGCCGCCTCGACCCGCTGCTCGAGATCGGCGGCGGCATCGCGGTGGCGGGCGTCCTGGTGCTGGTCGGCCAGCGGGTCCTGGCCGGCGAGAAGACCGTCGGCGACTTCACCGGCTACGTGGCGGCGCTGCTCCTCGCCGCCCAGCCGGCCCGGGCGCTGGGCAACCTCAACGCCATCCTGCAGGAGGCCGCGGCCGCGCTGCGGCGCTACTTCGACGTCATGGACGAGAGCGCCACGATCCGCGAGGCGCCGGAGGCCCGGCCGCTGGCGGTGAGCGGCGGCGCGATCCGCTTCGCCGACGTGCGGTTCCGCTACCGGCCGGACGCGCCGGCGCTGGAGGGCATCGTCCTCGCGGTCCCGGCCGGATCGGTGACGGCGCTCGTCGGGCGCTCGGGCTCGGGCAAGTCCTCGCTGCTCAACCTCGTTCCGCGCCTCTACGACGTCACCGGCGGCGCCGTGACCATCGACGGCCAGGACGTCCGCGGCGTGACGCTGGCCTCCCTGCGCGCCGCGGTGGCGGTCGTCTCGCAGGAGGTCGTGCTGTTCGACGACACGATCGCCGCCAATATCGGCTTCGGCCGGCCCGGGGCGACGCCCGCGGAGATAGAGGCGGCGGCCGAGGCCGCCGCGGCCCACACCTTCGTCTCGGCCCTTCCGGAAGGCTACGGGTTCCGGGTCGGCCCGGGCGGCGGCCGGCTCTCGGGCGGCGAGCGGCAGCGTGTGGCGCTGGCCCGCGCCTTCCTCAAGGACGCGCCGATCCTGCTCCTCGACGAGGCGACCTCGGCCCTCGATTCCGAATCGGAGCGGCTCGTCCAGGAGGCGCTGACCCGGCTGATGCGCGGCCGCACCACCCTGGTGATCGCCCACCGGCTCTCGACCGTGCGCGACGCCGATCAGATCGCCGTGATGGAGGCGGGCCGGGTGATCGAAACCGGGCGCCACGACGACCTGCTCGCCGCCGGCGGCGCCTACGCGCGCCTGCACCGTCTGCAGCTGTCGGAGCCCGCGACCGCCGAGTGATTAGCAGGGTGACTCGGCGAGGGACTCGGCGAAGGACTCGCATATGCGGCGACGCCGTCATGCGCCGGCTCCGTAGATTCGCGCGCCGGAGCGCGCCATAAGGGCCTCAGTCGATGAGGACCACACCGTGAGCGACCTGACGTTCGAGATCCAAAGTCATCCGGCCCCGCGGACCGCCGAGGAGCGGGCCGCGCTGATGGCGAATCCTGGCTTCGGCAAGGTGTTCACAGACCACATGGTGGTGGCGCGCTACACCGCCGGCCGCGGCTGGCACGACGCGCGGATCCAGGCGCGCGAGGCCATCCCCCTCGATCCCGCCGCCGCGGTGCTGCACTACGCGCAGGAGATCTTCGAGGGCCTGAAGGCCTACCGCACCGCGGACGGCGGCGCGGCCCTGTTCCGGCCGGAGGCCAACGCCCTGCGCTTCCGCCGCTCCGCCGAGCGGATGGCGATGGCGCCCTTCCCGGAGGACGCCTTCGTCGAGGCGATGCGCAGGCTCGTCGAGATCGACCGCGCCTGGATCCCCGACACGCCGGACGGCAGCCTCTACCTGCGCCCGTTCATGATCGCCAGCGAGGCCTTCCTCGGGGTCAAGCCGGCCTCGGAATACCTGTTCGTGACGATCGCCTCGGCCGTGGGATCGTACTTCAAGGATCCGACCGGCACCGTGACGGTGTGGGTCTCGGAGCACTTCACCCGCGCGGCCCCGGGCGGCACCGGCGCGGCCAAGTGCGGCGGCAACTACGCGGCGAGCCTCGCGGCGCAGTCGGAGGCGGCGTCCCAGGGCTGCGAGCAGGTGGTGTTCCTCGACGCGGCCGAGCGCCGCTACGTCGAGGAGCTCGGCGGCATGAACGTGTTCTTCGTCTTCGAGGACGGCACGCTGGTGACGCCGCCGCTGTCGGACAGCATCCTGCCCGGCATTACCCGCGACTCGGTGATCACGCTGGCGCGGGAAGCCGGCCTGACCGTGAAGGAAGAGCCCTACACGATCGACGCGTGGCGCGCCGACGTGCGGGAGGGCCGCCTGACCGAGGCCTTCGCCTGCGGGACCGCCGCGGTGATCACGCCGATCGGCACCGTGAAGGGCCGGGAGGAGAGCTTCACCATCGGGAACGGCAAGGCCGGCCCCGTGGCCCAGCGGCTGCGGAGCCTGCTGGTGGACATCCAGCGGGGCAATTCCAATGACGCCCACGGCTGGTTCCAGAAAATCTTCTGAGAACCGGCGTCCGGCCGCGGCCGCGTGGTCGGGGCCGCCGGGTTCGCCGCGGGGACCGGGCAGGCGTCTGCCCGGTCCTCCCCCTCGTCCCGAGGTGCGGGCGCGCGTTGCGGACTTCTCGGACGGTCTTCGGCGGAGCACGCGGTGACGGATACGGCTGCCGCGCGCGTGACGGACGCGTCGGTCCACTCTCCCGAGCCGCTCATCGGCCCCTGGAACCCGGGCGTCCGGTCCGATCTGCCGTCCGCCTTCCTGCCCCTCGTGACCGTCTACCGGCCGGAGCACGTCGAGACGCCGCTCCGCGACGCCCTGGACCTGAGCGACCTCTGCGGGCTACCCGCCCGCCAGCTCACCCGGTTCCGGGCCGGGCGTCTCGTCGTCCACGAGGTCCTGATCCGGGTGATGTCGGATCTCTCCGTGCCGGTGGGCGAAGTCTACGCCGATCTCGGCGTGAACTTCCGCGCCATCGTCGCGACCATCCTGCGCGAGGGCATCGAGCCCCGCCTCGCCGAAGTCGAGTCCGCCCTCGCCCGGATCCGCGCCGAGGCCGACGCGGTGCTCGCCCGCGAGATCGCCGCCATCCTGGACGAGAGGCCTCCCCCGCCGCCGCCCGAGCCGCGCTGGCTCGACCGCCTGCTCGGGCGCCGCCCTCCGACGGTCCAGGCGCCGCGCGAGGATCTCGCGACCCGGGCCCTGCGCCATCTCGAGACCTGGCAGCGACGCGCCGCCGAAGCCGGCGACGCCCTGGAGATGGCCGCCTGCGAGGCCCTGCGCGCCGTGGTGTCGGGCCTCATCGCGCGGCAGAATGCGGTCATCCGCGGCGCCGCGCTGCTGCGGACGATCGCGGGGACGCTGGTCTCGAACGGCTACGGCAGCCGGCGCGTCGGCGAGCAGATCGAGCCCTGGATCGACGCCGTCGTGGAGGCGCGGCGCTACCGGCGGCTGGCGCCGCAGGATCACCCGGTGGTGATGAACGTGAAGGGCGCCTCGGCGTCCGGAAAGAGCACGATCCGCCCCTATCAGCTCGGCCTCGCCAGGCGGCTGGGCATGGCGTGGTCGGACTTCGCGGTGATCACCCCCGACGTCTGGCGCAAGTACCTCCTCGACTACGACAGCCTGGGCGAAGCTTCGCGGTACGCCGGGACGCTGACCGGCTACGAGGTCGAGATCATCGACATGAAGCTCGACCGCTACGTCACCCGCAAGGCGGCGGAGCGGCGGATCTCGAACCTGCTGATCGACCGGTTCCGGTTCGACAGCTTCCAGGCCGATGCGGGCTCGGACGGCGGCGGCCAGCTGCTCACCCGATTCGGCGACCGCGTCTACATGCAGTTCATGGTCACGCCTCCGGCCGACACCGTGGAGCGCGCCTGGAAGCGCGGCGAGCTGTTCGGCCGCTACAAGGCCGTCGAGGACCTGCTGGCCCACAACGTCGAGGCCTATACCGGCATGCCGCGCCTGTTCTTCAACTGGGCGCTCGCCCGGGACAAGCAGGTGGTCTGCGAGTTCCTCGACAACAGCGTGCCGCTGGGCGAGCGCCCGCGCACCATCGCGTTCTGGGCGGGCGGAACGCTCAACATCCTCGACGTGAAGGGGCTGATCGACATCGACCGCTTTCGCAAGGTCGACATCTTCGCCCACGGGCCCGACGCGGTGTTCGACGGCGCCGACCTCTCGGCCCCCGCCAACACCAGCTTCCTGCGCGAATGCCTGCGCCGGATGGCGGTCGTCCGCTTCGTTCAGGCCGAGACCGGCCGGGCCTTCCTGCGTCTCGACCGCGGTCGAATCACGGCGCTGGATCCGGCAACCCTGGCGGCGGTCAAGGCGGGGCCGGACTGGGAGGCCGCCTGCACCCTCATCGGCTTCCCGGCCGACCCGGCCTCGATCCCCGCCCTCGACGAGGTTCTGAGCCCCGCGGAGGCACCGACGCTGGGTGCCTGGGGACCGATTCCTCCGGCGGGGCAAACGGAATAATATCGCCGTCCTGACACTTCACCCGGTCCGTCTCACGCTGGTATATTGCATACCTAGAACGGATGTGCATGATCGTCGGGGCACGAGAGACGCCGCCAGAGCAAGGCCG
This sequence comes from Methylobacterium sp. A52T, assembly GCF_053346095.1. Taxonomy (NCBI): domain Bacteria; kingdom Pseudomonadati; phylum Pseudomonadota; class Alphaproteobacteria; order Hyphomicrobiales; family Methylobacteriaceae; genus Methylobacterium; species Methylobacterium sp. A52T. Next base: position 11,659 of record NZ_JBKFBI010000070.1, read on the forward strand.
CGCCGCCCAAGAGAGAGGCTCAGGGATGGAACGCCAGGATTCGCCTTCGGCGAAATGGTGGCAGCTCGCCTTCGGCGTGATCTGCATGGCCATGATCGCCAACCTTCAATACGGTTGGACCCTGTTCGTGGACCCGATCGATCAGCGCTACCATTGGGGCCGCGCGGCAATCCAGCTCGCGTTCACGCTGTTCGTCGCCACGGAGACCTGGCTGGTGCCGGTCGAGGCGTGGTTCGTCGACCGCTACGGTCCGAAGATCGTCGTCGCCTTCGGCGGCGTGATGATCGCCCTCGCCTGGACCATCAACGCCTACGCCGACAGCCTGGCGATGCTCTATCTCGGCGCCGTCGTCGCCGGCATCGGTGCGGGTTCGGTCTACGGCACCTGCGTGGGCAACGCGCTCAAGTGGTTCCCGGATCGCCGCGGCCTCGCCGCCGGCGCCACCGCGGCCGGCTTCGGCGCGGGTGCCGCCATCACGGTGGTGCCGATCGCCAAGATGATCGCGTCGAGCGGCTATCAGGACGCGTTCCTGTACTTCGGCATCGGTCAGGGCGCCGTGGTGCTGGCCCTCGCCTTCCTGCTGCGCAAGCCGTCGACCAACACGCCGGTCCAGCGCAAGAAGACGCGCCTGCCGCAGACCAAGGTCGACCGCAGCCCGCGCGAGGCGGTGCGCACCCCGGTCTTCTGGGTGATGTACGTGATGTTCGTGATGGTCGCCTCCGGTGGCCTGATGGCGGCGGCGCAGATCGCCCCGATCGCCCACGACTTCCAAGTGGCCGGCGTCCCGGTGAGCCTGTTCGGTCTGCAGATGGCGGCGCTGACGCTGGCGATCTCGCTCGACCGGGTCTTCGACGGGTTCGGCCGGCCGTTCTTCGGGTACGTCTCCGACAACATCGGCCGCGAGAACACGATGTTCATCGCCTTCTCGACGGCGGCGCTCGCGGTGATCGTGCTGCTGACCTACGGGCACATCCCGATGGTCTTCGTCCTGGCCACCGCAGTGTATTTCGGGGTGTTCGGCGAGATCTACTCGCTGTTCCCGGCGACCTGCGGCGACACGTTCGGCTCCAAGTACGCCGCCAGCAACGCCGGCCTGCTCTACACCGCCAAGGGCACCGCGGCCTTCCTCGTCCCCTTCGCCAGCATCCTGTCGGCGGCCTACGGCTGGTCGGCGGTGTTCACGCTGATCATCGTCCTCAACGTGACGGCGGCGGCGCTGGCGATGTTCGTCCTGCGCCCGATGCGGGCCCGCTACCTCGCCTCGGAGGACCAGCCCGCGGCGCTCGGCGCCCAGCCGATCCGGGCGGCCTGACCGGCCTCCCACCCCACGGCGTCGCGGAAGCGACGCCCGACCTTCCCGGATCTCCCGCCCGCCCCCTCTTCGGGAGTGCGGGGGATCCCCAGCCAGCCGGCGCCGAGCGCCGCCCGTCCAAACCGATCTTCCGGGAGAAACCGTGATGACCGCAGTCGCCAAGATCGTCCACACCGCCCCCGAGGTCGAGGCCGAGCCCGATCTGACCGACGGCTTCCACCTCGTCATCGACGCGCTCAAGCTGAACGGCATCGACACCATCTACGGTGTCCCGGGCATCCCGATCACCGATCTCGGCCGCATGGCCCAGGCCGAGGGGATGCGGGTCATCTCGTTCCGCCACGAGCAGCACGCCGGCAACGCCGCGGCGATCGCGGGCTTCCTTACCCAGAAGCCGGGCATCTGCCTCACGGTCTCGGCTCCGGGCTTCCTCAACGGCCTGACCGCGCTCGCCAACGCCACCACCAACTGCTTCCCGATGATCCTGATCTCGGGCTCCTCCGAGCGTGAGATCGTCGACCTGCAGCAGGGCGACTACGAGGAGATGGACCAGCTCGCCATCGCCAAGCCCCTGTGCAAGGCGGCCTTCCGGGTGCTGCACGCCGCCGATATCGGCATCGGCGTCGCCCGCGCCATCCGCGCGGCCTGCTCGGGCCGGCCGGGCGGCGTCTACCTCGACCTGCCCGCCAAGCTGTTCTCCCAGGTGATGGACGCCGAGGCCGGCCAGAAATCGCTGGTCAAGGTCATCGATCCGGCGCCGGCCCAGCACCCCGCCCCCGAGGCGATCGCCCGGGCGCTGGAGGTCCTGAAATCCGCCAAGCGGCCGCTGATCGTGCTCGGCAAGGGCGCCGCCTACGCCCAGGCCGACGACGCCATCCGCGCCCTCGTGGAGACCAGCGGCATCCCCTACGTGCCGATGAGCATGGCCAAGGGCCTCCTGCCCGACACCCACCCGCTCTCGGCCGGCGCGGCGCGCTCGACGGCGCTGAAGGACTCGGACGTGGTGCTGCTGGTCGGCGCCCGGCTGAACTGGCTGCTGTCGCACGGCAAGGGCAAGAGCTGGGGCGAGCCGGGCTCGACCAAGTTCATCCAGATCGACATCGAGCCCCGCGAGATGGACTCGAACGTCGAGATCGTGGCGCCCGTCGTCGGCGACATCGCCTCCTGCGTGAAGGCGCTGCTCGACGGCATGGGCCAGGGCTGGCAGCAGCCCCCGTCCGACTGGATCGAGACGCTCAAGACCAAGCGCGAGGCGAACGTCGCCAAGATGGCGCCGAAGCTCATGAGCAACGCCTCGCCCATGAACTTCCACGCCGCGCTGGGCGCGCTGCGCACGATCGTCAAGGAGCGGCCGGACGCGATCCTCGTCAACGAGGGCGCCAACACCCTCGACCTCGCCCGCGGCATCATCGACATGTACCAGCCGCGCAAGCGCCTGGACGTCGGCACCTGGGGCATCATGGGCATCGGCATGGGCTTCGCCGTCGCGGCCGCGGTCGAGACCGGCAAGCCGGTGCTCTGCGTCGAGGGTGACAGCGCCTTCGGCTTCTCCGGCATGGAGGTCGAGACCATCTGCCGGTACGGCCTGCCGGTCTGCATCGTGGTGTTCAACAACAACGGCATCTACCGCGGCACCGACACCGATCCGACCGGCCGCGACCCGGCCACCACGGTATTCGTCCCGGATTCTCGCTACGACAAGATGATGGAGGCCTTCGGCGGCGTCGGCTACCACGTCACCACGCCGGACGAGCTGACCCGCGCGGTCAACGAGGCGATGAACTCGGGCCGCCCGGCCCTGGTCAACGCCGTGATCGACCCGGCCGCCGGCAGCGAGAGCGGCAACATCGGCAGCCTGAACCCGCAGAGCGGGATCAAGAAGAAGAAGTGAGGGCGAGACCCTCGCGGGATCTCTGATCCCACACCATCGAAGCCGGGCTCGCGTGTCGAGCCCGGCTCTCTGCCTCAGCGAGAACGGCCTCGCGGATCCGCGCCGAGCGCGTGGACGGCTTCGCCGCGCCCGCAGTGACGGCGCCGGATCCGTCATCCGTTCGGTGACGGTGCATCCATGATCGATCCCGACCTCGCCGGCCGCCTGCACTTCCGCCACCGGCTCCCCACCGAGGAGTCCCTCCCCCCGGGCCGGCACGACCTCGGCCTCTTCGCCGAGCGCGACGCGGTGCTGGTGGTCCCCGAGGGCCTCGATCCGCGCCGGCCCTGCCCGCTCGTGGTGCTGTTCCACGGCGGCGGCGGCAGCGCCGAGCGCATCCTGCCGATGCTGGAGGCGCACGCCCGGACCGAGCGCTTCCTGCTCCTCGCGCCGCAATCCCTGTTCCCGACCTGGGACATCGTCATCGCCGGCCACGGGCCCGACCGGGAGCGCGTCGCGGCGGCGCTGGGTCACGTCGCCGACCGGTTCCTGCTCGATCCGCAGCGGCTCTGCTTCGCCGGCCATTCCGACGGCGGCAGCTACACGCTCTCGTCGGGGCTCGCGAACGGCGACGTGGCGAGCCACCTGATCGTCTCGTCGGCGGGGTTCCTGTCGGTGCACCTGCAGGTCGGCGCGCCGCGCATCTTCCTGTCGCACGGCACACAGGACGAGCAGATCCCGATCGACCGGAGCGCCCGGGTCCACGTGCCGGCCCTGCGCGAGGCCGGCTATCCCGTGACCTACGTCGAGTATGACGGACCGCACGCCCACCAGCCGGCCGTGGTGGCGCAGGCGGTCAGGTTCTTCCTGGCGGATCCGCCCGCCGGCGGCTGAGGCTTCAGGCCAGGGCGGCCCGGGCCGGCGCGCGGGCGCGGATCGGCGCCTCGGGCGCGTCGGCCTCGGACAGGAGCGCCGGGATCAGGTCGGTCTGCGAGACGATCCCGACCAGGCGACCGTCGTCGTCGACCACCGGCAGGTGGTGAAGCCCCGCCTCCAACATCCGCGGCACCAGGGCGGCCACGGGCGTGTCGGGACCGACCGGCTCGACCGCGCTCATGATGTCGGCCGCGCAGCCGTGGGGGGCGCGGCCGCGCTCGGCGGTGAGGCGCAGGCGGCGGCCGAGACCGAGGCGCGGCCCGCTCCGGTCCCAGGCGGCCTTGTCGAGCAGGTCTGTCTGCGTGACGATGCCGAGGACGCGCGCGCCCTCGTCGGTGACCGGGAGCGCCTTGATGCGGTGGCGGCGCAGCAGCCGCATGGCCTCGGAGAGCGGCGCGTCCGGCGCCACCGCGATCACGTCGCGCGACATGATCGCCGCGCAGGTGATCGGGCCCGAGCGGCGGCCGTAGACCCGCATCTGCACGCGCCGCAGGATCTGCTCCAGGTCGCCCCGGTCGACGTCCAGCAGCTGGTCGAAATCTTCCAGCGCGGCGTCGAGGTCCGAGGCCCGGAAGCCAACGCGGGCGTCCGAGGGCGGATCGGCGGTCCGGGGCCCGGCCGGGCGGAGGTGCGGGTAGGCGCGCCCGGTGAGGTTGTTGAACAGCAGGGCGGTGGTCAGCAGCAGCAGCGAGTTGACCGCCACCGGCCACAGCACGAAACCGTAGCCCAGCTCCCGGATCGCCGGGCCGCCGAGGACCGCTGTCAGCGCCACGGCCCCGCTCGGCGGGTGCAGGCAGCGCAGGGCCATCATCAGCGCGATCGCCACCCCGATGGCGCAGGACGCCGCCACGAACGGGTCGCCGATCCAGGCCGCCGCCGTGACGCCGACGAGCGCCGCCACGATGTTGCCGCCGAGGATCGACCAGGGCTGCGCCAGGGGGCTCGCCGGCACCGCGAAGAGCAGCACCGCCGAGGCGCCCATCGGGGCGATCAGCACCGGCAGGGCCTCGGCCGGCACGGAGACCCGGCAGACGAAGCCGGTCGCCAGGATGCCCACGAGGGCACCGGCCGCCGAGCGCAGGCGCTCGCGCTTGCTGACCGGGGTCAGCTCCGGCAGGAAACGGCTGAGGAATGCGCGCATCGGATCCGGGGCTCGCACGTGAAAAGGACGGCGCCCCGGGGAGCGCCGTCCTGTCTCAGGGTCGCTGAAGTCGGGCGGTCCTTATCAGACCGCGCGGGCCTCGTGCATCGCCCGGATCTGCTCCTGGGTGTAACCCAGGTCTGCGAGCACCTCATCGGTGTGCTCGCCGAGCAGCGGCGACGCCTTCACCTCGACCTGCATGTCGGAGAACTTGATCGGGCTTCCGACGGTCAGGTACTTGCCGAGCTTCGGGTGCGCCACCTCGACGACGGTGCCGCTCTCGCGCAGGGACTTGTCCTCGGCGATCTCCTTCATCGACAGCACCGGCGCGCAGGGGATGTCGTAGGTGCGCAGGATGTCGACCGCCTCGAACTTGGTCTTGTCGGCGAGCCACTCCTCGATCGTCTTGAAGATGTCGAAGATCTTGTCCTGGCGGGCCCGCGGCGTGTTGTAGCCCGCGTCGGTGATCCACTCCTCCTTGCCGAGCGCCTTGCAGATCGGCGCCCAGGCGTGGCCCTGGATCGTGAAGTAGATGTAGGCGTTCGGGTCGGTCTCCCAGCCCTTGCACTTCAGCACCCAGCCCGGCTGGCCGCCGCCGCCCGCGTTGCCGCCGCGCGGCACCACGTCGGAGAACTCGCCGTGGGGGTACTGCGGGTACTCCTCGAGGTAGCCGAGCGCGTCGAGGCGCTGCTGGTCGCGCAGCTTCACGCGGCAGAGGTTGATCACCGAGTCCTGCATCGACACGGCGACCTTCTGGCCCTTGCCGGTCTTGTTCTTCTGGTGGAGCGCCGTGAGGATGCCGATGGCGAGGTGCATGCCGGTGTTGGAGTCACCGAGCGCGGCGGCGCTGACGGTGGGCGGCCCGTCCCAGAAGCCCGTGGTCGAGGCGGCACCGCCGGCGCACTGGGCGACGTTCTCGTAGACCTTCAGGTCCTCGTAGTGGTGGCCGTCCGAGAAGCCCTTCACCGAAGCGAGGATCATGCCCGGGTTCAGCTCCTGGATGCGGGCCCAGGAGAAGCCCATCCGGTCGAGGGCGCCGGGGCCGAAATTCTCGACCATGACGTCGGAGTCCTGGATGAGCTTCTCGAGGACTTCCTTGCCGGCCTGGGTCTTGGTGTCGAGGGTGAGCGAGCGCTTGTTGGAGTTCAGCATCGTGAAGTAGAGCGCGTCCGCGTCCTCGACGTGGCGCAGCTGCGTGCGGGTCACGTCGCCGGCGCCGGGGCGCTCGACCTTGATCACGTCGGCGCCGAACCAGGCGAGGAGCTGCGTGCAGGCCGGGCCGGCCTGGACGTGGGTGAAGTCGATGATCTTGATGCCTTCCAGCGGCTTGCTCATTGCGCGTTCTCCCTGTGCGGTTCGGTGATCGGGTCCTTCGGATCGTCCGGCGGGCTCAAGGCGCCCGGCGGGCCGGATCCGAGGAAGCTTCGAGTTCGGCGACGCGCTGGCGCAGGCGCTTCTCCTCGGCCCAGCGCTCGGTCTCGTCGCGGATCACGGCGACGATCCCGGTCACCCGGTCGGAGGCGTCCCGCACCATCCCCACCGTGAAGGCGATGGAGAGCTGGCGGCCGTCCTTGTGGAGCGCCGGCACCCGCAGGGTCTCCGCCCCGTACTTGGTGACGCCGGTGCGCATGGTCTTGGCGTAGCCGTCCCAGTGGCGGCGTCGGTGCCGCTCGGGCGTGATCAGATCGAGGGTCTGGCCCAGAGCCTCGGTGGCGGTGAAGCCGAAGATCCGCTCCGCGGCCGGGTTCCAGATCGTGATGGCGCCGTCCGGATCGGACACCACCACCGCGTCGCCGATCGCCTCGGCCAGACCGTGGATTTCGAGGGAACCGGGCGCGGCCAGGGTCGGCCCGGTCGCCGTCATGGGCGCCACCCGGTCGGCGGCGCGGATGAGAGGTGGATCGCGGCAGTCCGGCGCCTTGTCATGGGGCGGCCCTTCCTGAACGTCACGCGCGGAAACGGCGGTAAAATTCCGGTCCCGCATCCTTGAAGGGCTGTCACCCGCCCCCTTCGGTTGGTATTTGGTATGCCAAATGGAGAATGGCGTCAACCGACGGGGTGACAGGTGGCACTTTTCTTCAAGCGACCGGTGGAGCTTTCCTGGCGAAGGCGGATGCCGACGCGCGCCGTTCGACCGCCGCCGGGTGGCCCGGCAAGGCGCTCATGTCCTTCTCAGATTTGCCGCTTTCGGCGAGCAGGACTCCGCCCGTCAGGCAGCTCGGACCGGCGGTTCGGCACACCGCCCGGGAGACCATTTCGGTGATCCGTTTCGAGAAAGTCAGCAAGGTCTACCGGACGGAGGGCCACCGGCGGACCATCCTGGAACAGGTGTCGTTCACCCTGAAGCCGGGCGTGTCCTACGGCATCCTCGGCATCAACGGCGCCGGAAAATCCACCACGATGCGGCTGATCGCCGGCACCGAGGACGCGACGCGCGGCCGGATCCACCGCGGCCTCAGGGTCTCGTGGCCCCTGGGCTTCGCCGGCGGCTTCCACCCCAAGATGACCGGGCGCGACAACGTCACCTTCGTGGCGCGCATCTACGGCGAGGACCCGCGCAAGGTGCTCGATTTCGTCGAGGACTTCTCCGAACTCGGAAGCTACCTCGACGTGCCGATCTACACGTACTCGTCGGGCATGGGCGCGCGGCTCGCCTTCGGCATGAGCATGGCGATCCCGTTCGACTGCTACCTGATCGACGAGATCACTTCGGTCGGCGACGCGCGGTTCTCGAAGCGCTGCGACGAGGTCTTCTCGCAGCGCCGGAAGAACGCCGACATCATCATGGTCTCGCACTCCATGGAGACCATCCGGCAATGGTGCACGCAGGGATTGGTCCTGCTGAACGGTCGCGCGATCATCTACGAGGACGTGAACGACGCCATCGAGGTGTACCGGCGCCTCAACGCCTGACCGCGCCGGCGGCGGCCGGACCGTGACGACATGCTTTTGCCGCCTCGCCGTGCGAGAGACGGTCGCGGCGCCGGGTGCGGCGCGCGCGGGATCCCGGTAACGGGTCGACCTTCGAGGCCGGGGAGGCTGGGAATCAGGCCATGAACATGGAGATCCGGAAGGCCGAGGGGCAGCCGGTCACGCCCGCGGACCGCCAGCAGGCGGTGAGCGAGTCGCTGCGGCAGATCGCGCGCATGTCGCGCTTCGCCGACCGCAAGAAGGGCATCCGGTCCTTTCAGGCCGACGCCAAGAACGATCCCTGGATCCCGATCCTGTTCGTCGTCTGCTTCCTGCTGCCGACGCTCGCCGGGGCGGCCTATTACGGCCTCATCGCCTCGGACCGCTACGTCAGCGAGGCGCGATTCGCGATCCGGCCGGCCCTGGGCTCCGCCGAGAAGACGTCCACCGAGACCGGGGGGACGAATTCCGGCATGGCGAACCAGATGGTGGCGCAGGACACGCTGATCACGCGTGAATTCATCCTGAGCCGGCCGATGCTGGAGCTGCTCGAGGCGCAGCTGCCGCTGCGCCAGTGGTTCAGCGCCGACTCGATCGACTACTTCTCCCGGTTCGATCCGGAGAAGCCTATCGAGAAGTTCCTCCGCTACTGGAAGCGGCGCGTCGGCGTCGAGGTCGAGTCCGGATCCGGCATCATGTCGGTGCAGGTCGAGGCCTTCGATCCCGACGAGTCCCTCGCCATCGCCAAGGCCATCATGAAGGAGGCCGAGCGCAAGGTGAACGACCTCAGCGTCAAGTCGCGCGAGGATGCCGTCGCCGAGAGCACGCGGGAGCTGCGGCTCGCCGAGGAGCGCATGACCAAGATCCGCCTCGCGACGCGCGACCTGCGCAACCGCGAGGGCGTGCTCGACGCGCAGAAGACCAACGACATCAACGTCAAGATGATCGCCGAGATGCGGGCCTCGCGGATCAACCTCGCGCTCCAGCTCGCGATCGGGCAGCGGGACCTCGGTCCCGACGCCCGCCGGATCATCGACATCAAGCAGCAGATCAAGGACCTCGACGACAACATCGCGCGGATCGAGCGGCAATCCGCCAGCCAGGATCCGGAGCAGAAGCGCCTGCTCTCCGACGCGCTGACCAAGTTCGAGGTCCTGGAGAACGACCGCAAGAACGCCGAGAAGTACTATCAGCAGGTGCTGACCGCCCACGAGCGCGCGCGCATCATCGCGGCCCGGCAGATCGAGTTCTTCAGCCCGATCGTCGAGCCGGTGAAGGCCGAATCCTCCACCGAGCCGCGGCGGCTCCTGATGATCGCGTTGATCACCGCGGGCGCCGGCGTCCTGTTCGGCGCCGCGATGTTCGCCCGGAAGATGATGACCTGACGCGCGTCCCGCCGGGTTCGCCCGGGACGGACCGGTATCCTCAGCGGCCGGCCCCGGTGCCCCGGTCGTCCGCCGCCGGGCCGATGGTGCCGCCGGTCCAGCCCTGGGCCCGCCAGCCCTCGGCGCGCTGGTCGAGATCGATCGAGCCCGCCTGGTCGAGAATGGTCAGGACGCGCTCGGCCCGGGATTCGTCGGCGCGCACCGTCACCAGTGTTCCGCCGCGACGCACGCCCTCGGCGTAGGTCTCGGCCTCGTCGGCGCTGAGGCCCGCCGCGGTCAGGCCGCCGATCAGGCCGCCGGCCGCGGCACCCACGCCGGCGCCCGTCACGGTGGCGACGAGCCAGCCCGCCGCCGCCACCGGGCCGAGCCCGGGGATCGCCAGCAGGCCCAGCCCCGCGAGCAGGCCGGCGCCGCCGCCCAGGACCGTGCCGACCGTGGCCCCGGTGCCGGCGGAATCCGCCGCGTCCACCGGTCGGGGAACGGCGGTCCCGGGCGCCCGCGGCGGGACCGCGGGCTCGTTGCGATTCGCGATGATGCTGATGTCCGCGTGGGGGATGCCGGCGGCCTCCAGCCGGTCCACCGCCCCCGCGGCGGCGTCGTAATCGTCGAACAGGGCGGTCAGGGCGCGCAGGGCCATCGAGCTCTCCCGGTATGTCCGGGCCCGGGCCCGGAGACGTGGCAGCGGCGCGGGCGGCCCGGACGCGGGCGCGGTCGGATGCCGGATCGACGCTCTCGCCGACCGATCAAGCGATCGCGGCGGCCCGGGTTCCCGTCGGCGCCGGTCCCATCTTAACGCCGCGCTAACCATCCGCTCGGCAGATCTTGCCGGGTACGTCCCGGGCCCGTCCCGGGCGAACGGCAGCGGATGGCATCGATGGCAGAGACGGTGAGTGCGCCGGCACAGACAGGAGCGGCGGCCGTCCTCGGCCAGCTCGCGCTGCCGACGCGCGGCGATCTCCAGGCGCTGTCGAAGCGGTCCGACCTGCTGTTCGCGACCGGCGTGCTGGGGATCCTGGCGGTCCTCATCTTCCCGTTGCCGGCGATCCTGCTCGACCTGCTGCTGGCCGTGTCGATCATCCTGTCGGTCCTGATCATGATGACCGGCCTGTCGATCGACAACCCGCTGGAATTCACCGTCTTCCCGACGCTGCTGCTCATCGCCACGATGCTGCGGCTCGCCCTCAACCTCGCCTCGACGCGCCTGATCCTCGGGCACGGGCACGAGGGCACGGCGGCGGCCGGGCACGTCATCGAGGCCTTCGGCCACTTCGTGATGGGCGGCAACTTCGTCATCGGGATTATCGTGTTCGCGATCCTGATCATCGTGAACTTCGTGGTGATCACGAAGGGCTCGGGCCGCATCGCCGAGGTCGCGGCCCGCTTCACCCTCGACGCGATGCCCGGCAAGCAGATGGCGATCGACGCCGACCTGTCGGCCGGCCTGATCGACGAGAAGACCGCGAAGGCGCGGCGCGCGGCGCTCGAGGAAGAATCCTCCTTCTTCGGCGCCATGGACGGTGCCTCGAAGTTCGTGCGCGGCGACGCGGTGGCAGCCCTGCTGATCACCTTCATCAACGTGGTCGGCGGCATCATCATCGGGGTGGCGCAGCAGGGCCTGAGCTTCGGCGAGGCCGCCAAGAGCTACACCCTGCTGACCATCGGCGACGGCCTCGCGAGCCAGGTCCCGGCGCTGATCGTGTCGACGGCGGCGGGCCTGCTGGTCTCGAAGGCCGGCGTGCGCGGGGCCGCCGACAAGGCGCTCGGCAAGCAGCTCGCGCACTATCCCAAGGCGCTCGGCATGTCGGCCGGGGTGATGCTGCTGATCGCCCTCCTGCCCGGCATGCCGATGCTGCCCTTCGTCCTGCTGGGAGGCGGCGCCGGCTACGCGGCGTGGCGCATCAACAAGACCGCCAAGCTCGCGCCGCCGCTCGACGCTCTGGGCGCCCCGATGGATGCGGCCGCGGTCGCCGCGGCGAGCGCCGCCAAGGAGGAGACGGTCACGGACCTGCTGAAGCTCGACGACCTCAAGCTCGAGATGGGCTACGCGCTCCTTGCCCTGGTCAACGGCGAGGGCCAGGACCGGCTCACCGACCAGATCAAGGCCCTGCGCCGCCAGCTCGCCGCGGAACTCGGCTTCGTGATGCCGTCGGTGCGCATCCTCGACAACGTCCAGCTCGACGCCAACGCCTACGTGGTGCGGGTCAAGGAGATCGAGGCGGGCACCGGCCGGATCTTCCCGGGCCAGTTCATGGCGATGGATCCGATGGGCGGTCAGGTCCAGCTGCCCGGACAGCACATGCTGGAGCCGACCTTCGGCCTGCCGGCAACCTGGATCGACGCGGCCCTGCGCGACCAAGCGCAGCTCAAGGGCTACACGGTGGTCGATGCCGCCACCGTCGTGTCGACGCACCTGACCGAGATCATCAAGGCCCACGTCTCCGAGCTCCTCAACCATGTCGAGGTGTCGAAGCTGCTGCGCGAGCTGCCCAAGGAGCACGCCGAACTGCTCAAGGAGATCGTGCCGTCGCAGATCTCCACCACCGGCATCCAGCGCGTGCTGCAGTTCCTGCTCGCCGAGCGGGTCTCGATCCGCGATCTCGGGGCGATCGTGGAGGCGATCGCCGAGGTGGCGGGCGCGGTGAAGAACCCCCGCGACGTGGTCGAGCACGTCCGGGCGCGCCTCGGCCGGCAGATCTGCGCACAGTACCAGGACCCGAACGGCATGCTGCCGATCATCACCCTGTCGCCGGCCTGGGAGCAGGCGTTCATGGAGTCGATCGTCGGCGAGCGCGAGGAGCGCTACCTCGCGATGCAGCCCTCGAAGCTCAGCGAGTTCGTCAACACCGTGCGCGACCGCTTCGAGACGGCGGCGCGCCAGGGCGAGATGCCGGTGCTCGTCACCTCCGCCCAGACGCGGCCCTTCGTGCGCTCGATCATCGAGCGCTTCCGCCGCGAGACGCCGGTGATGAGCCAGGCGGAGATCCACCCGCGGGCGCGGCTGCGGACGGTGAACTCGATCTGAGGAACGACAGGCCGCGACACCGGCGCCGCCGCGGGCAAATCCGTCCCGCCGCTTGGGCCGAGGGACCGACCGCCGGATCGGCGCGGGCCGCACGCTGACGAAGCGCGCGGCGAAGCGATCCCGGGTTTCGCGGAGTGGTGCGCGGAGGCCGAGGCGACGGCGTCGGGCCCCTCGCGGAGACGGCGGTCCAGCCCCCTCAGATCGCCTTCTGCTTGAGCTCCCGCTCCAGCTCGTGCGCGTCGAGCCCGGGAACGACGACGGGCGGCTCCGGCACGGCGGCCGCCTTGGGCCCGTGCGCGGCCGAGCCGATCGCCGCGGCCAGCCGCGAGCGCTCGAAGGCGATCACGACGATCACCGAGACCAGGGCCGGGAGCCAGAAGTAGAAGATCCGGAAGATGATCACCGCCGCGATGATCGCGTCCTTCTGCGCCTCGTCGGTGATGTGCATCGCGGTGATGAACACGATCTCGAACACGCCGAGGCCGCCCGGCGCGTGCGAGGCCAGCGCCACCGAGAAGGAGGCCAGGAAGATCGCCAGGACCGGGATAAAGCCCGGGTTCATCGCCTCCGGCAGGGCGAAGTAGATGATGCCCGCCGCGCCCAGGAGCTCCAGCGGAGCCGCGAGCAGCTGGCGCCCCATGATGCCGGGCCGGGGATACTCGAGCTTGAACGACCGGATGTGCAGCGGCCGCAGGTGCAGGATCGAGCCGATCACGTACAGGCCGACGAAGCCCAGCATGCCGATGCCGACGATCAGCGCGGTCTTGGAATCGGTGAGGAAGCCCGGGAGCTTGCCCTCGAGGCGCGTCAGCAGGTTCGGATCGACCACCAGCGTGAAGCCGCCGAGGAGGACGGTCCCGAGGAAGAACGTGAACGAGCAGAGCGCCACCAGCACGGCGACCTGCGCCGCCGTCAGGCCCTTGGCCGTGTAGGCCCGGTAGCGGACCAGGGCGCCCGAGAAGACCGAGGCGCCGATATTGTGCGAGAGCGCGTAGGTCGTGAACGAGCAGAGCGAGACGAAGAGCCACGAGATGTGGCGCACGCCCAGATGCAGCAGCGCGATCCGGTCGTACCAGGCGAGCGCCGCGTAGGCGACCAGGGTCGACAGGGCCGCCAGCAGGATCCGGTGCGGCGGGATCGCGAGGATCGCGGCCCAGATCGCCGCGAGCGAGGTCGTCTTCAATTCCTGGTAGAGGAAGTAGCCCGATATCACGACGGCCGCGAGGCCGATCAAGGGCCAGATGAACTCGCTGATCTTCTTCATGAACACCGACGCCCTGGGGAGAGCCCCTGATGCGCCGGCACGCGACGCGCTGCAAGCGGCATGGCGCCGCCGCGATCCCCCTTGTCAGGTGATCGTGACGGTTTCGTGCCGCGGAAGCCGGCCGTGCGGTCCGACGGGCCGCGTCAGCCCCGGGCGCGGTTGAGGCCGATCCCGTCCATGGCGGCCTGATCGCGGGCCGATTCGGCAGCGCGCTCGGCGGTCCGCTCGCGGTCGTTCAGGATCTCGACCTTCTTGAGCTCCTCGAACGCCTCGCCCAGCTCGGCCTTCGCCTCGGCGAGCTGGCCCTCGAGCGCCTGGGCGGACTGGATCATGTTGTCCCGGCGCGTCGCCGCGGCCCGGGCGTAGGTCGGGTAGGCGAAGTGACCGACGTCGGTGATTCCGGCCCGGGCCTCCTCGACGGCGACCTCGCGATCGAGCTCCACCGCCATGCGCTGGAAGTCGGCCATCATCATCTCGATCTGGGTCACGCGCCGGCGCTTCTCGTCGACCTGGAAGCGGCGCAGGCGGATCAGCGTGTCACGCGATTTCATCAGGACGCTCACTCCACGCAACGCTTGAGGCCGCGCCCGGGATCGCGCCCGGACCGAGCCTGTGTGCGAGCCTGCCCACGGCAGACCCGCCCGGATCCCCCACGTGCACCATGATCGCGCCGAAGCGTTAACGCCCCGGCCCATGGTACCTAGGCCCCGCCGACGATCTCGGTGAGCCGTGCGTAACCATCGCCGATGGACGTTGCTTCTTCCTTACCCTGCCCCAGAAAAGCCTCAAGATCGGGCATGAGCGCGACCGCCTCGTCGACCTCCTGGGAGGAGCCGGCCCGGTAGGCACCGAGCCGGATCAGCTCCTCCATGTCGGCGTAGGTCGACAGCAGCCGCCGCGCCCGCCGCACGACCGGGAGGTAGGCCGGATCGCAGGAGCGCGGCATGGTGCGCGAGACCGAGCGCAGCACGTTGATCGCCGGGTAGCGCCCGCGCTCCGCGATGGCGCGCTCCATGACGATGTGGCCGTCGAGGATGCCTCGCACCGCGTCGGCCACGGGCTCGTTGTGGTCGTCGCCCTCGACCAGGACGGTGAACAGGGCCGAGATCGTGCCCTGCCCCACCCCGGGACCCGCGCGCTCGAGCAGGCGCGGCAGCTCCGAGAAGACGGTCGGCGTGTAGCCCTTGGCGGTGGGCGGCTCGCCGGCGGCGAGGCCGATATCGCGCTGGGCCATGGCGAAGCGCGTGATCGAGTCGATCATGCACAGGACCTTGGCGCCCTGATCGCGGAAGTGCTCGGCGACCGACAGGGTCACGTAGGCCGCGTTCCGGCGCATCAAGGCCGGCTCGTCGGAAGTCGCCACCACGACCACCGAGCGCGCGAGTCCGGCGGCGCCCAGATCGTCCTGGAGGAATTCCTGCACCTCGCGGCCGCGCTCGCCCACGAGGCCGATCACCGCCACGTCGGCGGCCGTGTAGCGGGCCAGCATCGACAGCAGCACGGACTTGCCGACGCCGGACCCGGCGAAGATGCCCATCCGCTGGCCCGCGCACATGGTCAGGAAGGTGTTGATGCACCGGACGCCCAGATCGAGCGGTCCGCCGACGCGCGTGCGGGCGTGGGCGGGGGGCGGGTCCGCGCGCAGGGGGTAGACGTCGGGTCCCTGCACCAGGGGGCCCAGCCCGTCGACCGGTCGCCCGAGGGCGTCGATCACCCGGCCGAGCCACGCGCCGGAGGGCCGGATCGCGCCGGCCGATTCGTCGCGGACATAGGCGGGGCAGCCGCGCCGCACGCCCTCCAGCGAGCCGAACGGCATCGCGAGCGCCCGATCGCCCTGGAAGCCGATGACCTCGCAGGGCACCAGCCCGTGGCCGTTGGCACCCTCGACGTCGACCCGGCCGCCGAGTCGCATCGCGGCCACAGGTCCGGCGACCTCCA
The DNA here is from genome assembly GCF_053346095.1 of Methylobacterium sp. A52T. Classification (NCBI taxonomy): domain Bacteria; kingdom Pseudomonadati; phylum Pseudomonadota; class Alphaproteobacteria; order Hyphomicrobiales; family Methylobacteriaceae; genus Methylobacterium; species Methylobacterium sp. A52T. The sequence goes on from NZ_JBKFBI010000070.1 coordinate 27,437, forward strand.
CCAGCAGGCCGCGGATCGCCACGACCCGCCCGAACGTCTCCAGCACCTCGATCCGCTCCAGGGCGGCCTGCGCCGACGCGAGCGAAGCAACGGATCTTGCCGGATCCTGTGTCATCGGCCTGGCTCTCAACGCTTCGTTTACCGGCCTCCTTAACACTGCGGGTCACGGGCTCGTAGCGGCTCGATCCGGGTCGCGACCACAATCGCGCCCGACGAAGTCGTACCGGTGTGTCCGACGGACAACACCGGGGATCGAATCGTTGCGCAGGAAGTACTTACGCCGAAGGGGGCGAGTGGCCTGGACGGGGGCGGATCGGAATCGGGGCCGAGGGCAAGGCCGGAGCAACGGTGTTTCTCCTGTCAAGCTCGCGGAACTTCGAACGAGACGCTTGCGGGCAGGAATCAGGTTTTGTTAACGATTAATCCATAGCGTTCCACGTCAAGAGCGACGGAGCGCCCGTCCACAGGCCGGTGGCGGGCGAAGGCTGGGACGTGTCTGCGCGCTGATGCGGCCGGCGGGGCTGGGGACCGACGATGCGGGTACTTTTGATCGAGGACGACAGCGCGACCGCGCAGAGCATCGAGCTGATGCTCAAGTCCGAGAACTTCAACACCTACACCACCGACCTCGGGGAAGAGGGTGTCGATCTCGGTAAGCTGTACGATTACGACATCATCCTCCTCGATCTGAACCTGCCCGACATGTCGGGCTACGAGGTGCTCCGCTCGCTGCGCGTGGCGAAGGTGAAGACCCCGATCCTGATCCTCTCCGGCATGGCCGGCATCGAGGACAAGGTGAAGGGCCTCGGCTTCGGCGCCGACGACTACCTCACCAAGCCGTTCCACAAGGACGAGCTGGTGGCGCGCATCCACGCCATCGTGCGCCGCTCGAAGGGTCACGCCCAGTCGGTCATCACCACCGGCGACCTGATCGTGAACCTCGATCAGAAGACCGTCGAGGTCGGCGGCGCCCGGGTGCACCTCACCGGCAAGGAGTACCAGATGCTGGAACTCCTCTCGCTCCGGAAGGGCACGACGCTCACCAAGGAGATGTTCCTGAACCATCTCTACGGCGGCATGGACGAGCCGGAGCTGAAGATCATCGACGTCTTCATCTGCAAGCTGCGCAAGAAGCTCGCCAACGCCAGCCAGGGCAAGAACTACATCGAGACCGTCTGGGGCCGCGGCTACGTGCTGCGCGAGCCGATGGACGGCGAGGAGCGCATGGCGGTCTGACCCGCCACGCGCACCGCCTCCTGAAAAACCCCGCGCGGTCCGGCCGCGCGGGATTTTCGCGTTCCGGCGGTATCCGCAGACCTCACCGCGTCCCGGTGGCCGAGAAGACCTGCGCGGCGGGGGCGATCACCACGTAGCCGCCGCAGGGCGCGGCCCGGCTGATCACCGCGCTGGCCACGCCCCAGATGTACGTGCCGCGGCGATCCTGCGCGACGACCGGGCCGCCGGAATCGCCGAAGCAGACCCGGGCACCGTTGGCCCGCGCGATGGTCAGCCCGGTGCTGCTCGCCGCGACCGGCGTCAGCGTGGCGGTGCGCAGGCGCCCGACCGTCCGGCCGGAGAGGCCGGCGCCGGCGATGCGCAGGCTCTTGGGGACCCGGCCGGGATCCGCCGCCAACGGCACCGGCCGCCGATCGCGCACCGGCTCGGTCAGGCGCAGGACCGCGAGGTCGAGGGAGAGGTCGGAGAGGCTGACGCCCGACGCCTCGTTCGGCAGCATCTCCCCCGGATCGGGACTGTAGCGGGCGGCGACCCGCGCCCCGTAGACCGGCCGCGCCGGCTCGCTGCCGCGGAAGAACACCACCAGCGCGCCGAGCGGATCGCCGTTCACGCAATGGGCCGCGGTGAGCACGAGATCCGGCGCGATGAGCACGCCGGTGCAGCGGGTCAGCTTCAGCGCCTCCTCGGGCTGGGTGATCGTGCCGATCGCCACGGTGGCCTGCGCCAGGGCATCCCGGCCGGCGGCCGAGCCGCCGTCGGTCGCGGCGGGCGGGGCCGACCGGCCCCGACCGAGGGGGGGGGCCGCCGCGGGGGGGGGGGGCCGGCCCCCCGCCCCCCGGGGGGGAGGGCCCGCCGCCGGCGATGCGCAGGCTCTTGGGGACCCGGCCGGGACCCGCCGCCAACGGCACCGGCCGCCGATCGCGCACCGGCTCGGTCAGGCGCAGGACCGCGAGGTCGAGGGAGAGGTCGGAGAGGCTGACGCCCGACGCCTCGTTC